>JALEGX010000093.1 GCA_022763485.1 Paracoccaceae bacterium
CGCGACCTCCTGCTCCAGCGAGGAAATCCCCAGGAACGGCAATTCCAGCACGGTGATCGACGGATTCTTGTCACGATGATAGCCCGCGCAGAACTGAGCCATTTCAAAGGCACCAATGGAAATGCCATCGAGGTTCTCTCGGTTTTTCGACAGCCCCCCGTAGGAGATGTTCAGCGTGAACCCGCCATCCGTTTTTTCACTGACCAAATCGGCCAGTTTCTCGATATGCTCAGTGAAAGCGCGGGGTTTGCCCCAAACAGAGACATTCCACTCTGTCGCCGCAGCCTGGCTTGCCAGGCTCAGCATCAGGGCACCGCTTAATGCTGCTGTTGCTCGTTTCATCTTCTCTCTCCCTTTTGGTACTCAATGTGCTCATTCGATGTGGAGCACGCCACAATTCAGCCCCTGCCCCGGCCTGCCGTCTTCTAGAAGACGCGACGGCGGTCCGGGAAATTGCAGGTAACGGGCACAGATTTGGCGGCTGTTTCTGCTCTCTGGCGTCAGCCGAGTTTTCCGGTCAGCTCGGGTACGGCTTCAAACAGGTCTGCGACGAGGCCGAAGTCGGCGACCTGGAAGATCGGGGCTTCGTCGTCCTTGTTGATCGCCACGATCACCTTGCTGTCCTTCATCCCCGCCAGATGCTGGATCGCACCCGAAATGCCGATGGCGACATACAGGTCCGGTGCCACAACCTTGCCGGTCTGGCCAACCTGCCAGTCGTTCGGCGCATAGCCCGAATCCACCGCGGCGCGCGATGCGCCGACCGCGGCGCCCAGCTTGTCTGCCAGGGTCTCGATCAGTTTGAAGTCTTCCTCGGAGCCAACGCCGCGGCCGCCGGACACAACGATACCGGCCGAGGTCAACTCAGGGCGGTCGGAGGCGGCAACTTTGTCTTCGACCCACTCGGACAGGCCGGGGTTGTCAGCAGCAGAGATGGTTTCCAAGGATGCGGAACCGCCTTCACCAGCTGGGTCGAAGGATGCGGTGCGGAAGGAGACGACTTTCTTGGCGTCGTTCGACTTTACGGTCTGGATCGCGTTGCCGGCATAGATCGGGCGCTCGAAGGTCGAGCCGTCAACAACGCCGGAAACGTCCGAAATCACCATCACATCCAGCAGTGCCGCAACGCGCGGCAGAACGTTCTTGGCGTCGGTGGTGGCGGGTGCCACGATGTGCTCGAAATTGGAGGCCAGGCCCGCGATCAGGGCTGCGGTCGGCTCCGCCAGGCGGTGGCCCAGCGATGCGTCCTCGGCCACCAGCACCTTGGCAACGCCTGCGATTTTCGCGGCTTCGGCACCGGCGTCAGCAGCAGCAGCGCCCGCGGCCAGCACGGTCACATCGCCCAGCGAAGAGGCCGCAGCCACGGCTTTTGCGGTTGCGTCCAGCGCCAGGGCGCCGTCGGTCACTTCAGCAAGGAGAAGAACAGCCATTACACAGCCCCCGCTTCTTTGAGTTTCTCGACCAGCTCGTCCACCGAGCCGACTTTGACGCCTGCGGCGCGGGCCGGCGGCTCTTCGGTCTTGACGATTTCCAGGCGCGGCGCGGCGTCGACGCCGTAATCGGCGGCGGTTTTCTCGGCCAGCGGCTTTTTCTTCGCCTTCATGATGTTGGGCAGCGAGGCATAGCGCGGCTCGTTGAGGCGCAGGTCCACGGTGATGATGGCGGGCATCTTCACCGAGATGGTCTGCAGCCCGCCGTCAACCTCACGGGTGACTTTGGCGGTCTCGCCTTCGATGTCCAGCTCGGAGGCAAAGGTGCCCTGGGACCAGCCCAAGAGCGCCGACAGCATCTGGCCGGTGGCGTTCATGTCGTTGTCGATCGCCTGCTTGCCGCAGAGCACCACGCCGGGCTGCTCTTCCTCGACCACTTTGGCGAGGATTTTCGCAACCGCGAGGGGTTCGATGTCCTGATGCACATCGTCGGCGGCCACCACCAGGATGGCGCGGTCGGCGCCCATGGCGAGCGCGGTGCGCAGGGTTTCCTGGGCCTGCTTGACGCCAATCGAAACCGCAACAACCTCGTCAGCCTTGCCGGCTTCTTTCAGGCGGATGGCTTCTTCGACGGCGATTTCGTCGAATGGGTTCATCGACATTTTCACGTTGGCGAGATCGACACCGCTGCCATCCGCTTTCACGCGGACCTTCACGTTGTAGTCAATCACGCGCTTGACAGGCACTAGCACCTTCATTTTGCGTTCTCTCCGTATCTTCCTCAGGCCGGGGCCGTTGGATCTTTTCTGCGTTCCGGCCAGGGATCTCAGGCCGCTGTTCCGGACATGATGCGCATCAGGTGATCGCTCTGATCGCCGAGCTGATGGTCGATCATCACCAGGCGTTTGGCGAAATGGGTGCCGGGATATTCCCAGGTCATGCCAATGCCGCCATGCAGCTGGATGCTGTCCTCGGCGATCTTGCGCCCGGCCCGCCCCACCAGGTTTTTCGCCATCGAGACATGGCGCGGCGCCTCTGGCGTGCCGTAATGGGCCACGGCAGAAATCAGTATGGAGCGGCATTGTTCCAGCTCCATCTGCATGTCCACCACCCGGTGCTGCAGCGCCTGGAAGCTGCTGAGCGCCTTGCCGAACTGCTTGCGCTGGTTGAGGTAGTCCACCGTCATATCGACCAGAGAGCTCATCGCCCCCACCGCTTCGGCACAAAGCGCAATGCGGCCAAGGTCCAAGGCCTGCTCCAGCTCCGGTCCGGCGATATCCGAAAGACGCTCTGCCGGGGTATTGTCCAGGACCAATTCGCCGATGCCGCCACCGTCAGCCATTGCTGCGGCGATAATCTGCGGATCCTCCAGCAGGAACAGCCCGATCCCGGCGCCGGTTTTGGCAGCAACCACCAGGTAGCGCGCGCCTGGCGCGCCGTAGATCGCGGATTTACGGCCGGTCAGCACCCAGCCGCCGCCCTGTTCGGCCGCAACCGTGGCCATAGGCGTCAAAGCACAGGCCAGTTCCGGTTCATAGACCGCCAAAGCAGCCCGCGCCTCACCGGCAATCAGCTGTTCAACGATGTCTTCCCTGCCCGCCTCTGCCAGCAGGCGGGCTGCCATCAGGGTTCCCAGCGCCGGTTCGACGCACAGGGCACCCCCGAGCTCTTCGAAGATCACAGCAATATCCTGGGCGCTGCCGCCAAAACCGCCCTGATCTTCGCTGACAAAGGCGCCGGCAATGCCCAGCTCACACAAAGCCATCCAAAGGTCCGGGCTGTGATAAGGCGCGTCAAAGGCGCTTTCATTGCGGCCCTCGACCGAAGTATTATCGCTGAGGAAACGGCGCAGGGTATTGGACAGGATCTCGTGATCCTCGGAAAGATTGAAGTCCACTGGTTTACTCCCGGAACATCTCTTTGGCGACGATATTGCGCTGGATTTCGTTTGATCCCCCAAAGATCGATTGCTTGCGGTTGAGGAAATAGGCAGGCGCGGCCCGCGCGGCCTCAACCGGCACCGAAAGTTCATTCTCTGAGAGATCAGAGGCCAGGGGCGCTGCATGCGGCCCCAGCGCCGAGCGGTAGAGATCCTGAATCTCCTGCCGCACCTGGGTGCCTTTCAATTTCAGAATGGAGCTGCCCATACCTCCGGCCGATCCCCCTTGCGCCGCCGCCAGCATCCGCAGGTTGGTAATCCGCAGCGCCTCCAGGTCGGTTTCGATTTCCGCAGCCCGCGCGGCAAAAACCGGGTGTTCAGCCAAGGGGCGCCCGTCGCGGGTGATCCCGGCCGCCAGCTTGCGGTAGCGCGCCATGTCCATCATCGAGAACCCGACACCGGCGATATTGGTGCGCTCATGGGTCAGCAGGTATTTCGCAATGGCCCAGCCCTGGTTTTCTTCGCCCACCAGATTGCTCACAGGCACCCGGGCATCGGTAAAGAAGACCTCATTCACCTCATGGCCGCCATCAATCAGGCGGATCGGGCGCATCTCGACACCGGGCGTGTCCAGATCCACCAGCAGAAAGCTGATGCCGCCCTGGGGTTTGGCGGTTGCCGATGTGCGCACAAGGCAAAAAATCTTGTTGGCGTATTGCCCAAGGGTGGTCCAGGTTTTCTGCCCGTTGACGATATAGTCATCGCCATCCCGTTCCGCGCGCGCTTTCAAGCTGGCGAGATCGGAGCCCGCGCCGGGCTCGGAAAAGCCCTGGCACCACCAGTCCGTCCCCTCCAGAATCCGGGGCAGCAGCGTTTGCTTCTGCTCTTCGGTGCCGTATTTGATCAGCACCGGCCCCAGCATCGCCAGGCCAAAGGGCGGCATCCGCGGCGCCCCGGACAGGGCGCATTCTTCGGCAAAGATATGGCGCTGCACCGCATTCCAGCCCGGCCCGCCGTATTCCTGCTCCCAGGTCGCGGCCAGCCAGCCCTGCGCATTCAGGATCGCTTGCCACCGAAGATAGTCCTCGCGGGTCAGCTCCTTGCTGGCGCGGACCTTTCCGGCGATGTCTTCGGGCAGGTTTTCTGTCAGGAAGGCGCGCACGCTGACGCGGAACGCCAGTTCATCTGCGGAGAATTCAAGATCCATCCGTGTTCTCCTTGTTCAAACCGGCGAACCGCTGTCCGGTTTCAGCCATGTTGCGAAGCAGTGCCGGGACCTGCCAGAAATACGGGTCCTCCTTGGCATAGCTTTCAATCCGGCTGACCAGATTGGCGGCGCCGATCCGGTCAGCGTAATTCAGGGGCCCGCCCAGATGCCGCGGGAAGCCGTATCCAAACAGGAACACTGCATCGATATCGACAGGGCGCTGCGCAATGCCTTCCTCCAGCACACGCACCGCTTCGGAAATCATCGCAGCCATATAGCGCGAGACGATCTCTTCGTCGCTAAAGCTGCGCGGCTCGATGCCCTCGGCCTGGCGCTCGGCCTGGACCGCGGCCTCCGCATCCGGATTGACACTGCGGGCCTTGCCGGAGCCGTAGGTGTAAAAGCCGCTTCCGGTCTTGCGGCCAAAGCTGCCCGCCTCGCACAGGCGGTCGGCAATGGCGGAATAGCGTTCTTCTGGCGGGCGGGTTGCGGCTTTGCGCTTGCGGTTGGCCCAGGCGATATCCAGCCCCGCCAAATCAGCCACCGCAAAGGGGCCCATGGCAAAACCGAAGTCTTCCAATGCCTTGTCAATCTGATCAAAGTCAGCGCCGTCCAGCAGCATGTAGTCGGCGGACTTGCGGTAGTGGGCAAGGATGCGGTTGCCGATGAACCCGTCGCAGACGCCGGAACGGACCGCGACCTTTTTCATCCGGCCCGCCAGCGCAAAGGCGGTGGCAACAACATCGCTGCCGGTCTTGTCGGCGACAACGACTTCGAGCAGACGCATCACATGAGCGGGCGAGAAGAAGTGCAGACCGATCACATCTTCGGGACGTGTGGTGGCTGCCGCAATCTGATTTACATCCAGGTAGGATGTATTGGTCCCAAGGATGGCCCCTGCCTTGCAAATCCGGTCAAGTTTGGAAAAGATCTCTGTCTTGACGGCCATGTCTTCGAACACGGCTTCAATCACCAGATCGCAGTCCGCGAGCGCGTCATAGTCCACCGCAGGTGTCAGCTTTTGCAGGTTTTCGTCCCGCAGTGCCTGCGTAAGCTTTCCGCGCTTTACGGCGCCGTCCAGGTTTTTTGCCACCACCAAACAGGCGCTTTCTGCCCGCTCAAGTGTGGTTTCAACTAGCGTGACCGAAAGACCTGCGGTCAACAATGCCGTGGCAATGCCAACCCCCATGGTGCCGCCGCCGATCACACCAGCGCTGGCGATATTGCGGGGCGTTCCTGTTTCCGGGATTTTTCTAACCGCGCGCTCAGCCCCAAAAGCATGCACCAATCCCTGCCGGTCGGGGCTTTCCATGAGCTCCAGAAACAGACTGCGTTCCGCCTTGAGGCCGCTTTCAATAGGTTCCGCCGCATGGGATATCGCCTTGGCTGCCTTGATCGGCGCGCTGAGAACAGGCCGTCGATCTGACAGGCGCGCTACGGCTCCCGCAATCAGGGCTTGATCCACATCGGCCTTCAGATCCGAGGTGCGGCGCGTTTCCAGAGCGGATGACAAAACATCGGCTGCCGCCTGCAGGGCCACTTCGTGCGGAGTGCCATCGGCCAGACGATCCACGAGACCTGCAGCAAGCGCCTCTTCAGCCGAGAACTGACGGCCCGTGGTCACAGCCTCCAATGCTATCTCCAGGGGAACCAGCCGTGGCAAACGCTGGGTGCCCCCGGCGCCGGGCAAAAGCCCAAGGGTAACCTCCGGCAGACCGAGCCGTGTACTTGGCAGCGCCACGCGAGCATGACAGGCAAGGCAAAGCTCCAGCCCACCGCCCAATGCAACACCATGCAGGGTGATCACCACAGGTTTCGCGCTGGCTTCGATGGCGTTGAGAACCACCGGCAGGTTAGGCGCTTGCGGCGCTTGGCCGAACTCGCGGATGTCGGCCCCGGCGCTAAGTGCCCGTCCTTCACCATAGATCGAAATCACTTCGACCTGAGGATCGGCGTTCAGCGCCTCGACGGCTTGGATCAGACCGGCACGAAGCCCTTGCCCCAAGGCGTTGACCGGCGGGGCATTGAGGATCACAAGACCAGTTGCGCCAGTTTTTTCGATACGAACTGCTGTCGACATGCCTGCCACCTTCAGTTCACGCGCTCAATCACGATGGCAATGCCCTGGCCGACGCCGGTGCACATGGACAGGCAGGCATAGCGCCCACCAGTGCGTTCCAACTGACGTGTGGCAGTCAAAACAATCCGCGCACCAGAGGCCCCCAGCGGATGGCCCACGGCAATGGCACCGCCGGTGGGGTTCAAACGGCTGTCGTCTGCGTCAAGCTGCAGGTGTTTGCAGCAGGCCAGAACCTGGCTGGCAAAGGCCTCATTGATCTCGATGATATCCATGTCTTTCAGTGTCAGGCCTGCGCGCTCCAAGGCCTTGGGGATCGCAAAGGCCGGGCCGATACCCATGATCCGCGGAGGCACTCCTACCACCGCCCCGGACAGGATCCGCGCACGCGGCGCCGCGTCCAGAGACTTGGACCCGATCAGGAGCGCCGCCGCACCATCATTGACGCCAGAGGCATTGGCTGCGGTGGTAACGCCGCCGGAATAGAGACTGCGCAACGTGGCCATCTTTTCCAACGTCGTGTCCGGCCTCGGCTGTTCGTCCGCGGTCACAACTGTCACGCTGCCCTTGCGGCCCGGTACTGCGATCGGTGTAATTTCACCCTCAAAGAAACCACATGCGCGTGCGGCTTCAAATTTTCGCTGGCTGCCATAGGCAAATGCATCACAGGCGGCCCGCTCGATTTCATAGTCCTTAGCCAGGTTGTCTGCCGTTTCCGGCATCGCAAAGTCGCCAAAGGTTTCGGCGATCTTGGGGTTCGGGAACCGGGTCCCGATTGCAGAGTCGTAAATCTCGGGTTGGCGATCCCAGGCCTTGGGCGATTTGGCTACAACAAATGGCGAACGAGTCATGCTCTCGCAGCCCCCCGCGAGATAGAGATCGCCCTCCCCAACCGAGACACATCGTGCAGCATCCAGAACCGCCGATATGCCTGAACCACAAAGGCGGTTCACGGTCAGCCCGCCCGCCTCGACACGGATGCCGCTCAGCAATGAGGCGTAGCGCGCCACGTTCCGGCTGTCTTCTCCGGACTGGCACACATTGCCCAAGATGACGTCCTCGATCTGATCAACGGGCAAGGCAGACCGTTCCACAAGTGCTCGCATGACCTGAGCTGCCAGATCATCCACGCGGATATCAGCCAATGCTCCGGCGTGACGTCCAAAGGGGCTGCGCAGTCCATCAAATATGTAAGCATCCAAGGTCACGTTCTCTTTCCTGTTTCCAGTTGCGCGGGATCACCTGCGCAGATCGTTCCGCCACATGCAGAAGAGCGTCACCCGCTCGATTCCGCATAATCATTTCGCACAGCAATCAGTCTGTACGCTGTGCGAAATTAATAGACTCAGTGGCCCTCCGAGGTCAACCCGCCAGATTTATTGCAGCTTTATCGCCGCCTTCCCGTCATCCTTTACAAAATTATGAATTAATAACAATAGATTATGCGATTTTCGGCGTGGTGAAGAAACGGCTTTCGTCACGATGGCGCCCGAAATCCACTCGCTCAATCTTCCCGCTTTCCCGTTCGCATAGCGAAATTCATCATCGCAATTGGGAGAGATGCTGGTGTACAAACAACCCTGAGACCACTTGCACAGGACAGAATCGTGGGAAAACCGGATCTGAACGACCTCGCCGAACAGGAAAATGACCGTCAATTTGTCACCGCACTGGCTAGGGGGCTTGCGGTTCTGCAATGCTTCACCGCCGCGGACCGCTATCTGTCCAACCTGTCCATCTCGGAGCGGACGGGCTTGGCCCGGCCCACGATCTCACGGTTTACCCACACGCTGACCAAGACCGGGCATCTGATCCGCGACGACATCAACGGCGAATACCGGCTCAGCCCCAAGGTGATGGAGCTTGGATTCAGCACACTCGCCGCGGTCGATATTGCCGAGCGCAGCCGCGACATCATGGATCTTGCCCGGCAAGGGCCCAATCCATATGTGACCGTGGCACTGGCCGAGAGAAGCGGCACCCGCGCCATTTATTTGGCAACCAGCAGATCGCGGCAGGCAGTGTCGCTGTCGATCGAGGTGGGCACGC
>JALEGX010000094.1 GCA_022763485.1 Paracoccaceae bacterium
CCTCGCGCGAGGTGTAGGCGTTGATATAGCCGCCGACATCCTCGATCGCCTCGGCAATTTGCAGCGCCGAGCGCGTCGTGGTTCCCTTGAACGCCATGTGTTCAAGGAAATGCGCAATGCCATTCTGTTCCAGCCGCTCGTGCCGGCCCCCGACCGTCACCCAGATGCCGATGGCCGCAGATTGCAGGCCGGGCATGTTTTCACTGACGATACGGAAGCCGTTTGCGAGCTGGTCTTGCTGAACTGTCAATTTCAGATGGTCTTTCTGATGTGGTCCTCGATGGTGGCCAGATCGTTTCCGATCCGTGTCACCCGTTCCGGCCTCTCATACAGATCAGACATGCGCGGGGGAAGGGGCGGATGCACACCGGAGGCATCTTCCACCGCGGCGGGGAACTTAGCGGGATGCGCGGTGGCCAGTGTGATCATCGGAACAGACGGATTTCGTTTGTCTTCTGCCACTTTGACGCCCACTGCGGAATGCGGGCACAGCAATTCGTTGGCCACCTCATTCTGCGCCTTGATGGTCGCCAGTGTCTCGTCCTCGGAACAGCGGCCCGAATCATAGAGCTCGGACAGGGCCTGCATCGCACCCTGGCTGACGTCAAAGCCGCCGTTTTTCAGCTCATCCATCAGTTGGGCCACTGCGGCGCCGTCCTGACCATAGGCGTAGAACAGGGCGCGTTCAAAGTTCGAGCTGACCTGAATATCCATCGACGGGCTGATCGAGGGGATGGTCTCTCCCTTGTAGTAGCCCTGCCCGCTCAGGCAGCGGTGCAGGATGTCGTTCTGGTTGGTTGCAACCACCAGACGGTCAATCGGCAGGCCCATCTGCTTGGCGATGAAGCCAGCAAAGATATCCCCGAAGTTGCCGGTCGGCACGGTGAAGCTGACCTTGCGCTCCGGCGCGCCCAGCGACACGGCGGCGGTGAAGTAATAGACCACCTGCGCCAGAACGCGGGCGAAGTTGATCGAGTTCACGCCGGCCAGCTTCACGCCATCGCGGAAGTCGAAATCGTTGAACATGTCCTTTACGCGGGCCTGACAGTCGTCGAAGTCCCCCTCCAACGCCAGCGCATGCACATTGCTGTCGGCGGGCGTGGTCATCTGGCGGCGCTGCACTTCGCTGACGCGGCCGTGCGGGAATAGGATGAACACGTTGACCGCGTCCAGTCCGCGGAAAGCCTCGATCGCGGCCGAACCGGTGTCGCCAGAGGTGGCACCCACGATGGTGACCTTCTCACCCCGGCGCTTCAGCGCGACCTGAAACAGCTGGCCGATCAGCTGCATGGCGAAATCCTTGAACGCCAGCGTCGGGCCGTGGAACAGCTCCAGCAGGAAGTGGTTGGGCGCCAGCTGCACCATCGGCGCGCGGGCCGCATGTCCAAAGCCCTCGTAGGCCCGTGCGATACAGCCGCGGAACTCTTCTTCGGTGAAGCTGCCCGATACGAACGGCCACATTACGCGAAAGGCGGTTTCCTCATAGCTCAGCCCTGACAGGGCGGCGATGTCGTCCTGGCTCATCTGCGGGATCTCAGCCGGCACATAAAGGCCGCCGTCACGCGCCAGCCCGGTCAGCATGGCCTCTTCGAAGGTCAGTTCGGGCGCCTGCCCGCGTGTCGAGATGTACTTCATCGCTTCAACCCTTTGGGTGGTTGCGGCTGCGCCGCAGAAAATAGACGATCATCGCGGCCCAGACGACGGCCAGCGAAAACCAGGTGATTGCATATTGCAGGTGATCATTCGGGATGCCCGTAGTCGACACGGGCAAGGGCGTTATGCCGGGATCTGTCTTGCTACGGGCGATGACCAGAACAGGTTCCGTGCCCAGCAATGCGGCCAGCTGATCCACTTCCCGCGCGAACCAGATGTTGGCGTCCACATCGGCCTCAGGCGTGAACCCGTCGATTTCATCGGGCCAATGCAGGTTGCCAACCACCTCCATCGGGCCAGTGGCGCGCGGCGTGTCCTTGGCTTCAAGACTGATGAAGCCCCGATCAACCAGCACATAGCGGTCGCCCACTTCCATCGACGAAATGACGCGATACCCCGGGCCGACCTGTTTGACCGACACCAGCACATGCACCTCGCCCTCCAGCATCTCACCGCTGATCGCGACAGGCAGGTAGCGGTCGGCCTTGGGGTCCGGCATCGCCGGCAGGGCCACGGGGGTGGCGCCGACGCGGCTCTCGATCTGAGCCAGCACCCCCTCTTTCCAGGTCAGGCGCTGCAATTGCCAGGTGCCAAGGAACAGCAAGATCCCCAGCCCGGCCAGCCCGAAAATCAAGAAGAGGATGCGGCCCATCGATGTATTCTCCAGCGCGAAACAGAAAAAGCGCGCGGATGTCCGCGCGCCTTGCTTGATACCTGCGGGACCCGGTTTTTCAACCGAATTCCTGTATCTGTTACATTACGGAGCACCCCAGAGGTAAACCGCGAAGAAGAGGAACAGCCAGACAACGTCCACGAAGTGCCAGTACCAGGCCGCCGCTTCGAAGCCGACGTGCTGTTCCGGGGTGAAGTCACCCTTGATCGCGCGGATCAGGCAGACGATCAGGAACAGGGTACCGATCAGGACGTGGAAGCCGTGGAACCCGGTTGCCATGAAGAAGTTCGAGTAGAATTCGTCACCGCCGAATTCCCAGCCTTCGTGGGCCAGCAGTTCGTAGTATTCAAACGCCTGCAGGCCGGTAAAGGCGATACCCAGTGCGATACCGATGGCCAGACCGTTGACCAGCGCCTTGCGGTCATTGCCGTGGACCAGACCGTGGTGAGCCCAGGTCACAGCACAGCCCGACAGCAGCAGGACAAGCGTGTTGATCAGCGGCAGGTGGAAGGCGTCAACCGCGTGGATCATCGGTGCAACGTATTCGGTGCCTGCATAGGTCTCCATCGGGTAGATCGCGTGCTTGAAGAACGACCAGAACCAGGCGAAGAAGAACATGACTTCGGACATCACGAACAGGATGAAGCCGTAACGCAGACCGATGCGGACCACCTTGGTGTGATCGCCGACACGGCTTTCTGCGACAACTTTCGACCACCAGTCGTACATGGTGTACAGAACGACCAGGAGGCCAACCCAAAACATTGCGGCCGTGATGTCGTGCATCCAGAGGACTGCACCGAACAGCATGACGAAACCGCCGAGCGATCCGAGCAACGGCAGGATCGATGGGGGAAGAATGTGGTAATCGTGGTTTTTAGCGTGCGCCATTTAAGTGTCCCTCACCTAGCGGCCTTCAGTTCGTATTCTCTTGGACCTGGTCATCCAGAGACGCGTAGTCCTCTGGCAGGTCGATCTCATAGAATGTGTACGACAAGGTAATCGTATGCACATATTTCCCGTCCCGGTCCTCAACGATTTCCGGATCGACAAAGAAGGTCACGGGCATCTGGACCCGTTCCCCAGGTTGCAGCACCTGCTCTTCAAAGCAGAAACACTGAATTTTTTCGAAGAACCCGCCAGCGGAATAAGGCGTCACGTTGTAGGACGCCGATCCAGCGATCGGACGGTTCGTCGGATTGTAGGCTTCGTAGAATGCCAGACCGGTCTCTCCGATCCGCATTTCCATCTCACGCTGCACGGGGGTGAAGTCCCACGGCATGTCGCGCTCTTTGGAGGCATCGAAACGGATGGTGATCGTCTGATCCAGGATTTCATCGGATTCAGCAGACGCGACACCGGTCGCACCGCCAAAGCCGGTCACCCGGCAGAACCAGTCGTAGAATGGTACAGACGCCCAGGCCAGGCCACCCATCAGGACGACAACGCTAACCAGTTGCACCACGGTTTTCTGAGGTCCCGACATCGCCATCAGTTCTGCTCCGTGCCAACCGTGGGCAGGCTCATGTCACCAGACGTCACCTTGGCCACTGTCAAACCGAAAACGATCACGATGAATGCCACCAGCGTCAGCGCAACACCCAGGTTGCGGCCAAAGCGGCGTGTGTGCAGTTCATGCTCAGCTTTGAAGCTCATATTACCAACCTCCCAAACCGTAGGGTTTCAGAACAGCTTCGACCAGGATCGCGCCGAAGTGGAGGAACAGGTAGAGCAGCGACAGCTTGAAGAAAGAGCGCTCGACTTTGAAGTTGTCGGTTTCCGACGCGGCCTCATCGCGGCGCGAGATCTGCCATGCGCCACGCAGGAATAGGGCGTTCAGCACAACCGCAACCGTCAGGTAAACCGGGCCACCGATGTCAGTGAATGCGGCGCCGATCGCAAAGATCGCCAGCAGTGCGGTATAGGCCAGGATATGCAGGCGTGTCGCACGGCGACCATGGGTCACGGTCAGCATCGGAACCCCTGCGTCGTCATAGTCCGACCGCATGAACAGCGCCAGCGCCCAGAAGTGCGGCGGTGTCCACATGAAGGTCAGGGCAAACATCAGCCAGGGCTCGACGGTCATCGATCCTGTCGCAGCGATCCAGCCGATCACCGGCGGGAAGGCCCCGGCGGCGCCGCCGATAACAATGTTCTGCGGCGTCAGACGCTTCAGCCACATGGTATAGATCACCACGTAGAAGAAGATGGTGAACGCCAGGAACGCACCGGCAAAGATATTGGTCGCAAGCGCCAGCATGACACAGGACATGGCCGACAGGGCCAGACCGATCTGCATCGCTTCCTCGGAGCCGACCTTGCCGGCCGGAATGGGACGCTTGCGGGTACGCTTCATCACCGCGTCGATGTCTGCATCCCACCACATGTTCAATGCGCCGGATGCACCGCCACCGATGGCGATGAAGAGGATCGCGCAGAACGCGATGAAGGGGTTCACGGAAACCGGGGCGGCCACCAGGCCGACCAGCGCGGTAAAAACAACCAGCGACATGACGCGCGGCTTCAGCAGGGCAAAGTAATCGCCAAAGCTTGCTTCGTCGTCGCGTAACGTGCTTGCGTTGATGCTTGCGTCGCTCATTTCCGGGTCCTTGAAGACAAGGTGCGCTGTTACACGCACCCTTTCAGTTCATGTGCCACGGGAGGCGCCACGACGGCGCCCCTCAGGGTTATCAGTTCATCGCAACCTTGTAGGCCTGCGGAGCACCGGCATACTCTTCTTCCGCCGCCTTCAGCCATTCTTCGTACTTTTCCTGGCTGACCACTTCGACGGTGATCGGCATGTAGGCGTGTTCCTTGCCGCAGAGCTCGGAGCACTGACCGAAGTAGATGCCTTCTTTTTCAGCCTTGAACCACAGTTCGGCCAGACGACCGGGAACGCCGTCCTGCTTTACGCCGAAGGCCGGGATGGTCCAGGAGTGGATCACGTCGGCTGCGGTCACCTGCATCACGATGATCTTGTCCACGGGAACGATCACGCGGGTGTCGGTCGCCAGCAGAAACTCGTCTTCGTTGTAGCCCGCGTCGGTCAGCTTGGAGCGCATTGCGTCATCCAGAACGAAGGGGGTGATGTCGGCGTCTGCGGGACGCGCATCGGTGTCGATGGTCGACGGGTTGCCCAGCATGTAGCTGTCGAAGGCAAAGCCGTGGTCGACGTATTCATAGCCCCAGTACCACTGGTAGCCGGTGACTTTGATCGTCACGTCGGCTTTCGGGATCTCCTGCTGCTTGAACAGCACCGGCAGCGAGAACGCGCCGATGAAGACAAGAATCAGAATGGGACCCAGGGTCCATGCAATCTCGATCGGGGTATGGTGCGAGAACGACGCCGGGTTCGGGTTGGTCTTGCGGTTGTAACGCACGATGACCCAAAGGATCAGCCCGGCCACAAAGATCGAGATAACGGAAATGATGACCAGCAGCAGCCAGTCCAGTTCTTGCAGATCGCGTGCCAGTTCAGTTACGGCGGGCTGGAAGCCCCAGCCACCTGGAACCGGCTTGCCAATCGTTTCAACCGCTTCCTGAGCGGCGGCTGGCAGGGTCGACAGGCCCGCGAAAAGGCCCGAAAGCATCAAAGCGTTCTTCATGTTTTGTCCTGATCGTTTGATCGCGTTGTCCTCGCACCGGTTTGGCGCCTTCGGGAATCACTGATTCACGAAAACGCACCGGCCCCGTTGTCTTTGACGTCCGTAGAAATCATATTCCGCAGTACAGATAAAGAGGAATGCTTGCGTCAAACAGACGCTTTCTTGATTTAGATCAAAAAAACGAGGCCCCCTGCATGCCCAATGCCCCCTACCGCCCCTTCGAAACCAGCCTGCCGCAGGACGAAGCGTTGGCGATCCTCAGGACAGCCACCTCCGGGGCGGATGATGGCGAGATCTTTGCCGAACGCCGCAAGTCCGAATCCCTCGTTTTTGATGACGGCCGCCTCCGCTCGGCCAGCTATGATGCCTCCGAAGGCTTTGGTTTGCGCGCTGTATCGGGCCAGGTGGCCGGTTATGCCCATTCCACGGACGTTTCGATCCCTTCGCTGAACCGCGCCGCCGACACCGTGCGGCTGGCCGTTGATGGGTCCGGCGGACACCTTGCCGACGGGCCGGCCCACACGAACACGCGCCTGTACTCGGACGCCGATCCGATTGACGGTCTGGGCTTCGGCGTCAAAGTTGAAACGCTGCGCGAGATTGATGCCTTCGCACGTGATCTGGATCAAAGAGTGGTCCAGGTGTCGGCCTCGCTGGCGGCTTCCTTGCAGGAGGTGGAAATCCTGCGTCCGGATGGCGAGCTGATCCGGGATATCCGCCCGATGACGCGGGTCAATGTCTCGGTCATTGTCGAACAGGACGGGCGCCGCGAAAGCGGTAGCGCGGGCGGTGGCGGGCGCGTCAGCCTTGACGGCCTGATCGCCCCCCAGGACTGGCAGCCCAAGGTGCGCGAGGCGCTGCGCATCGCGCTGGTCAATCTGGACGCCGTGCCCGCCCCGGCAGGGGTGATGGAAGTTGTCCTTGGCCCGGGTTGGCCCGGCATCTTGCTGCATGAAGCCATCGGTCACGGTCTGGAGGGGGACTTCAACCGCAAGGGATCCTCTGCCTTCGCCGGGCTGATGGGCAAGCAGGTCGCGGCCAAGGGTGTCACCGTCTTGGATGACGGCACCATCCCGGACCGTCGCGGGTCCATCACCATTGATGATGAGGGCACGCCGTCGCAGGCGACGACACTGATCGAGGACGGCATTCTGGTGGGTTACATGCAGGACCGTCAGAACGCCCGGCTGATGGGGGTTTCCCCCACCGGCAACGGACGCCGCCAAAGCTATGCCCATGCCCCGATGCCGCGGATGACGAATACTTACATGCAGGGGGGCAACGCCCGCCCCGAGGATCTGGTGGCCGAGATCAAGGACGGCATCTGGGCCGTCGGTTTTGGCGGCGGCCAGGTGGATATCACCAGCGGCAAGTTCGTCTTCTCCTGCACCGAGGCCTATCGCGTGATCGACGGCAAGGTCGGCGCGCCGGTCAAGGGCGCAACCCTGATCGGGGACGGCCCCTCGGCACTGAAGCGTATCCGCGGGTTGGGCAACGACATGGCGCTGGATCCCGGCATGGGCAATTGCGGCAAACAGGGCCAGTGGGTTCCGGTGGGTGTCGGCCAGCCGTCTGTTCTGATGGACGGGCTCACCGTCGGCGGCGCCTCTGCCTGATGTATCCCTGAAGCCGGGCCACGCCTCTGTTGTGGCCCGGTTTCCGGCAAATTTGACGAAATAGCCTGTCGAATTTTCTTAGATTCATGTCCTGTTAACGGCTCACGGCTACACCTGATCTGGCAAGTCAGGCGGAGCAACGGATGACCAGGGAACAGACATCTTCCTTTCCCCCCCCCCCTTCCCCCAACCACAGAGGAAGACCGGTTTTCGTGGCTCCGCCTCCTGCGGTCCAGACGGGTTGGCCCGTCCACCTTTCGCCGCCTGATGGCGGAACATCACACAGCGCAATCCGCGCTGCTGGCCCTGCCCGACGTGGCACATAAGGCCGGGGTCGAAAACTACGAATGCTGCCCTCCGCAGGTGATTGAGGCCGAGCTGCGCGCCGCACAGGCCTGCGGTGCCCGCCTGCTTTGCATGGGGGAACCGGAATATCCCGACGCCCTGTCCGAAATAGATGACGCCCCACCGCTTCTCTGGACGTTGGGGGACAGGTCCCTTCTGGACCGCCCCGCCATCGCGCTGGTTGGCGCCCGGAATGCCTCCTCCCTGGGAACACGCATGGCACGGGCGCTGTCCAAGGACCTGGGTGAGCATGGTCAGGTCATCGTATCCGGCCTGGCACGCGGTATTGATGCAGCGGCGCACCACGCCGCGTTGGAAACGGGTACGATTGCCGTTCTGGCGGGCGGGGTCGATATCTGCTACCCGGCAGAAAACACCGCGCTGCAGGAAAAGATCGCGCAGCAGGGCCTGTGCCTGTCGGAACAGCCCATGGGTCTGCGCCCGTTTGCCAAACATTTCCCCCGTCGCAACCGGATCATCTCGGGCCTGGCCCGCGCCGTGGTGATTGTCGAAGCCGCCGCCAAATCCGGCAGCCTGATCACTGCTCGGGATGCCCTGGATCAGGGCCGTGATGTGCAGGCGGTGCCGGGGCATCCTTTTGATGCACGGGCTGCGGGGTGTAATCTGCTGATTCGGGATGGGGCGCTTCTGGTGCGCAACGCGCATGACGTTCTGTCCGCCCTCCCCGCGCCTCAGGATCAGGACGCCGTCGTCGAACATCCCGCCCCCACGCCCGACGCTCCTCAAAGGAACAAACGCAGCTTGAAGGAAACCGCCGCGCTGCACAGCCAGATCCTGTCCCGCCTTGGCCCCTCCCCGCTAGGAGAGGATCAGCTGATCCGCGATCTGAACCGCTCGGCAGGGGACGTCGGCACCGCGCTGACCGATCTGGAGCTTGAGGGCAAAATCAACCGCCATCCCGGCGGGCTGCTCTCTCTAAACCACTAGGCCGCCCTGTTGGGCCACAACACTCCTTATGTAATCAGGTTTCGTAGTCAGGTCGCAAGACGGCGATTCGATTCTGCCCGGCAAACGCGCGCGCGCCTTGAAACGTTCCGATTGGCGACACTCAAAAACGTTTTTCCCTGCGCCCAAAACTCGCGGATTGACAATCCCCTCTTGCACCCCACATCTTGCCCGGCCATAGATCGCGCCGAGTCCGTTCCGAAAGGTTGCAAGATAAATGCCTGTAGTTGTTGTAGAATCCCCAGCCAAAGCGAAAACAATCAATAAATATCTCGGCTCGGACTACACGGTTTTGGCCTCTTACGGCCATGTGCGCGATCTGCCACCCAAGGATGGATCGGTCGATACGGACAATGAATTCGACATGAAATGGGAGGTCGGCAACGACAGCCGCAAACATGTCAAAGCGATCGCCGACGCCCTGAAAGAAGACAACGCTCTGATCCTCGCGACCGACCCCGATCGCGAAGGGGAAGCCATCAGCTGGCACTTGCAAGAAGCGCTGACCAAACGCCGGTCGATCAAGAAGGACACGCCGGTCAGCCGCGTGACCTTCAACGCCATCACCAAGGATGCAGTGGCCGAGGCGATGCGCAACCCGCGTCAGGTGGACATGCCCTTGGTCGAGGCCTATCTGGCGCGCCGCGCGCTCGATTACCTCGTCGGCTTCAACCTCTCACCCGTGCTGTGGCGCAAGCTGCCCGGCGCACGATCCGCAGGCCGCGTGCAATCGGTCTGCCTGCGTCTGATCGTCGAGCGCGAGATGGAGATCGAAGCCTTCAACCCGCAGGAATATTGGTCGGTGCGCGCCCTGCTCACCACCCCGCGTGGGCAAGATTTCGAGGCCCGCCTGACGGTTCTGGGCGGTGACAAGCTCGACAAATTCGACCTTGGCACCGAAACCGCCGCAGAACTGGCGGTGCAGGCCGTCGCCTCGCGCACTCTGACCATCCAGTCGGTCGAGGCAAAACCCGCCTCGCGCAACCCGTCTGCTCCCTTCATGACCTCGACCCTCCAGCAGGAGGCAAGCCGCAAGTTCGGCATGGGGGCCCGCCAGACGATGAGCGCCGCGCAGCGCCTCTATGAGGCCGGGTATATCACCTATATGCGGACCGACGGCATCGACATGGCGCCCGAAGCGGTGCAGGCTGCCCGCGCCGAAATCGAAACCCGCTATGGCGCCGATTACGTGCCGTCCTCCCCCCGTATCTACAAGAACAAGGCCAAGAACGCGCAGGAAGCGCACGAGTGTATCCGCCCGACTGACATGTCGCGGGACGCTGGCCAGTTGCGAGTCACGGATGAGGATCAGCGCAAGCTCTATGACCTGATATGGAAACGGACCCTCGCGTGTCAGATGGCGGGCGCCCGTCTGGAGCGCACCACCGTTGACGTCGGCTCGGACGACCGTCAGGTGATGCTGCGCGCCACCGGTCAGGTGGTGACCTTCGACGGCTTCATGCGGGTCTATGAGGAAGGCCGCGACGACGTGGTGGATGAGGACGACAAGCGTCTGCCCCAGATCATGCAGGGCGAACCCGCGAAATTCGCCGCTGCCTCGCTGGCCGCACAGTTCGAAAAAGCGGGCACCCGTGCCGCGCAGGCCAGCAGCGAAGGCATGCGCAGCAACGGCGCCGCCGTGCTGGCGTCCAATGAATCCGTTCTGGCGCTGCAGCATCACACCCTGCCGCCTCCGCGCTATACCGAGGCGACACTGGTCAAGAAGATGGAAGAGCTGGGCATTGGCCGCCCCTCGACCTATGCCAGCGTGATCACCACGATCCAGGACCGCGAATATGTCCGCAAGGACAAGAACCGCCTGTTCCCCGAGGACAAGGGCCGGATCGTCACGATCTTCCTGCTGAACTTCTTCCGCCAGTATGTGGGCTATGAGTTCACCGCCAATCTTGAGGCACAGCTGGACGATGTCAGCGCCGGTGAGCGTGACTACAAGGATCTGCTGGGCAAGTTCTGGCGCGATTTCTCGGCCGCGATCTCGGAAACCTCCGAACTGCGGATTACCGAGGTGCTGGACGTGCTGGATGATGCGCTCGCACCCCAGCTGTACCCCCCGCGCGAAGACGGAACAGATCCTCGCGTCTGCCCTAAATGCGGCGCGGGTCAGCTGCATCTCAAAACCTCCCGCACCGGTGGCTTCGTCGGCTGCGGCAACTACCCTGAATGCAACTACACCCGCCCGATTTCGGGTGAAGGCGCGGAAGGCTATGAACGTATCCTGGGCGAAGACAACGGGGATGAGATCCACCTGAAATCCGGCCGCTTCGGCCCCTATGTGCAACGCGGTGAAGCAACGCCCGAGAACAAGAAACCCCCACGCTCTTCGCTGCCCAAACAGGGCCGCGAGTTCCTGCCCGGCTGGGGCCCGAATGAGGTGACGCTGGAACAGGCGATCACCCTGCTGACCCTGCCGCGCGAGATCGGTCCCCATCCCGAAGGGGGCGTCATCTCCTCGAACCTCGGGCGCTTTGGCCCCTACATCATGCACCAGCTGCCGAATGAGGAAAAACCCGTCTACGCCAACCTGAAAGAGACACTCGACGTCTTTGAAATCGGCATGAACCGCGCGATGGAGATGATCACCGAAAAGCGCAACAACCCAGGCCGAGGCCGTCGCGCTGCCGCCAAACCGCTGAAAGAGCTGGGCGACCATCCCGACGGCGGCGCGGTCAACGTCTTTGACGGGCGCTACGGTCCTTATGTGAAGTGGGAAAAGGTCAACGCCACCCTGCCCAAGGACATCGAACCCGCCAATGTGACACTGGAACAGGCGCTGGCGCTGATCGCGGAAAAAGCGACCAAGAAGGGCACGAAGAAAAAGGCCCCGGCCAAGAAAACCGCCGCCAAGAAGACCACGAAAAAGACCGCTGACAAGAGCTGACGCGCTCTTTCATCTCGCCAGAAAACTCCGGGGAGCGCGAGGGGCTAGCCCCTCGCTCACCGTTCCCGCAGACGTATCCGTAGAAATACCCATGCCCGGCCTGTCACATTGACTTAGGCCCCTGCCCCCGGCACAACCGCGGGCAAGAATTCGCTGTTGGGAGAGTTTCATGAAAAAAGTCTACGCCAACGCCGCTGAAGCGCTCGACGGGCTGCTTCACGACGGCATGTTCATCGCGGCAGGCGGCTTCGGCCTGTGCGGTATCCCCGAGCTGCTGCTGGACGCCATCAAGGATGCGGGCGTGAAGGACCTGACCTTCGCCTCCAACAACGCCGGCGTCGATGATTTCGGCATTGGTATCCTGCTGCAAACGCGTCAGGTGAAGAAGATGATCTCGTCCTATGTGGGTGAGAACGCGGAATTCATGCGTCAGTACCTGTCGGGTGAGCTGGAGCTGGAATTCAACCCGCAGGGCACTCTCGCCGAGCGCATGCGCGCCGGCGGTGCCGGCATCCCGGGCTTCTACACCAAGACCGGCGTGGGCACCGTGATCGCCGAAGGCAAGGACCACAAGGACTTCAACGGCGAGACCTACATCATGGAAGAAGGCATCTTTGCCGATCTGTCCATCGTGAAGGCCTGGAAAGCCGATGAAACCGGCAACCTGATCTTCCGCAAGACCGCCCGCAACTTCAACGCGCCTGCCGCCACCTGCGGCAAGGTCTGTGTGGTCGAGGTTGAAGAAATCGTGCCGACCGGTTCGCTTGACCCCGATGCAATCCACCTGCCCGGCATCTATGTGCACCGCATCATCAAGGGTGATCACGAGAAGCGCATCGAGCAGCGGACCACCCGCAAGAAGGAGGAAGCATAATGCCCTGGGATCGCAATCAGATGGCCGCACGCGCGGCACAGGAACTGCAGGACGGCTGGTATGTGAACCTCGGGATCGGTATCCCGACGCTGGTTTCGAACTACATCCCCGACGGCGTCGAAGTGACCCTGCAATCCGAAAACGGCATGCTGGGCATGGGCCCCTTCCCCTATGAGGGCGAAGAGGACGCAGACCTGATCAACGCGGGCAAGCAGACCATCACCGAGCTGCCCCAGACCGCCTATTTCGACTCCGCGCAATCCTTTGCGATGATCCGTGGCGGCAAGATCGCCATGGCGATCCTGGGCGCGATGGAAGTGGCCGAAAACGGCGACCTGGCGAACTGGATGATCCCCGGCAAGCTGGTCAAAGGCATGGGCGGCGCGATGGACCTGGTGGCCGGTGTCGGCCGCGTCGTGGTGGTCATGGACCACACCAACAAGCACGGCGAATCCAAGGTCCTGAAGGAATGCACCCTGCCGCTGACCGGTCAGAAAGTTGTCGATCGCATCATCACCAACCTGGGCGTGATGGATGTTGTCGAAGGCGGCCTGAAACTGGTTGAGCTGGCCGATGGCGTGTCCGAAGAGGAATTCCGCGCGGCGACCCAGGCGACCCTGGTCGACTGATCGCAAGACGGACAGCACTGTGAATGTGAAATGGCGCCTTCGGGGCGCCATTTTTCAGTTCCGGACCTGCTGTTGCATGGTGACGAACACACAGCCGTCGGAAATCAGTTCTGGTGGTGTCAGACACAGCCCCCGCGCCACGTCGAACGCGGCAAGGACCTTGGGCACATAGTCACGGGTCTCGGAATAGGGCGGCACCCCTTCATGGCGGCTGACCGCGCCCTCACCCGCGTTATACCCCGCCAGAGCAAGAATTGGATCGTCGGAAAAGCGCTCCAGCAGCCAATCCAGATAACGCACACCGCCCTGGATGTTGTCTGCGGCCACAAGGCTGTCTTGCACTCCAAAACGGGCGGCGGTGTCGGGCATCAACTGCATCAGCCCCTGCGCCCCTGCCCCGCTGACAGCATCAGCTCTGCCCGAGGATTCCACGGCGATGACAGCCAGCACCAGGGCCGGGGACACGCGCGTGCCGATGGTTGCCTTCAGGATGTCGATCCCGCGCGCCCCGGCAATGTCCTGCAACATCTGCAGCCGGGGGGCCGCGACCCGTTCGGACGCGCGGATTGCCGTCAGGGCGGGTGCCAACCGACCGGGACCCGAGTTGTCCAATGCAGGCGATATCTCTTCCCAGAACCACGCGTGGCGCGCGTCAGCCGGGGTGTCTTCATCCTGTGCCGTTCCCTTGAGATCCGGGGCCGCCGCCCGCGCCTGAGCCGGTTCGGTGATCTGCACCGTGATCCGCTTGCGCGTCCCTGCCTTCGGCGGTTTGACCCGTTTCGCCTGAAATTCAGGAAAAGGAGCCGGATCCTGCGCGGCGACAGGCCAGGCGCACAGACAGGCGCACATAAAAAATGCCGTGCTGATTTTCATATCGGTGTACTGCTCGAAAACTTTTGCGGGCATTGTCGCGAAAAACCGCGATCCACACCAGAAAATCCTGATGAAATCGGGCAAAATGGCCATATTCAGTGGCTTTCCAGTCGACCCCTCAAATTGTCATCAAAAAATTATTCATAATAATCAGGGGTATGCGCAGAATTAACCACGCTTTAGAGCTTTTGTCCAAAATCTCCCCCTTCTTGCCCAAATCTCGCCACGGGGTGCAGGCTATATACC
>JALEGX010000095.1 GCA_022763485.1 Paracoccaceae bacterium
CGGCGACGATGATCGCCGCGCAGTGAACGAGCAGCACCAGCTATGAAGAAGCAGGTGGACGCCAGTTCCTACACCATCTCCCGGGACACTACCCACGCGGCAATCAACGATGCCCATAGCGCGGACCGCTGAAGAATTCACCCCGATCTTCAAAAGCAACACGGCCTGCATCCGTGTTGTCGGTGGTGTTGCGCGAAACGGTGGACGTCTGACCACAGGCAGCAACCAGAAGGATCAGAGCAGGGATGGAAAGTTTGACCAAAGACATGACAGGCATTCCTCTGTTTGGGTTTTTGCGTGTCTTTGAATGTCGTGCGCCGCAAAGCCAAAGCCAGAGCATGTCGCCCGTTGGTGACAACCTGTGAAGCACACGGCGCGATCAGGCCGCAATCACCCGCTGCACCCCACGGCCCATCACGGACGGTTCAGAGACCGTCAAGCGCCTCCATGTCCATCAAAGGAAAGAAAACACCAGACGACCAGACCCCGAACCTGCCCTCGTGCTCTTCGCCAAGATCGACCAGCCGGTAGAAGCTTTTGCGGTCGATCAGCGCTTCCAGGCCACCGCGAATGTGTACGTAAGGTGCGGGTTCGCCCGTTTCGGCGTCAAAAGACAGGCGAATGCCGTGCTCTGCATCAACACTCACCTGATCCTCTACATGGGTGGTGAACTGCAAAACCGCAACGCCACCCTGTTCGGCAACCTCCATATCGACCGCGACAAATGGGGCGTCCTCCACCTGAATCGCGAATTTTTCGACCGGCGTTACAAGAAAGTAATCTCCGTTCTCCATCTTCAGGATGGAGGAGAACAGTTTGACCAGCGCAAAGCGATTTATGGGCGATCCCTGATAGAACCAGGTGCCGTCCCGCGCGATCTTCATGTCCAGCGTGCCGCAGAATGGCGGATTCCACGCGTGAACCGGCGGCGGCCCCTTGGTCTTTACCGCTTTGACCGAGGCCTCAAGACCATTTACCGATGGGATAACAGGAATTTGTCCGCTCATTGTTTTTGCCATTTCATCAGGGCGCGATAGACTTAACAGCATATAAGCCATTGGAAGGGGAAGTCATGTCCGAACCCGGCGATCTTGTATCGGAAATCGAAAGCCTGGAAGCAAAGCTCGCCCAAGCGCGATCTTCGATCACCAAACGGTTCATCGGACAACAGAATGTCGTTGACCTGACCCTGACCGCCCTGCTGTGCGGGGGGCATGCGCTGCTGATCGGTCTGCCGGGACTTGGCAAGACGCGGCTGGTGGAAACCCTGTCCACCGTCATGGGGCTGGATGGCAACCGGATCCAGTTCACGCCCGACCTGATGCCCGCAGATATTCTGGGCTCCGAAGTGCTGGACACCGCCGCCGACGGCAGCCGTGCGTTCCGCTTCATCTCTGGCCCGGTGTTCTGCCAGTTGCTGATGGCCGATGAAATCAACCGCGCCTCCCCCCGGACGCAATCGGCCCTCTTGCAGGCGATGCAGGAACGCACCGTGACCTTCGCGGGTGAAGACCGGCCACTGGGCACACCCTTTCATGTGCTGGCAACCCAGAACCCGATTGAACAGGAAGGCACCTATCCCCTGCCCGAAGCGCAGCTGGACCGTTTTCTGGTACAGATCGACGTGCCCTATCCGGACCGCCAGACCGAGCGGGATATCCTGATCGCCACCACCGGTGTCGAAGACGCGCAATCCGAACAGGTGTTCACCAGTGCAGAGCTGGTCGCGGCACAGACCCTGCTGCGGCGAATGCCGGTGGGCGACAGCGTCGTCGACCTGATCCTGGACGTGGTCCGGGCCTTCCGCCCTGATGAGCCCGACGCCTCGGAGCGCGTGCGCGAAACCGTCGCCTGGGGTCCGGGTCCTCGCGCTGCGCAGGCGCTGATGCTGACGGTCCGGGCCCGCGCCCTGTTGCAAGGCCGCCTGGCCCCCAACATGCAGGACGTCGTGGACATGGCCCGCCCGGTGCTGAGCCACCGCATGGCGCTGAATTTTGCAGCCCGCGCCCGTGGGGACAACCTGGCCGAGCTGATCGAAAGCACTGCGGCTACGCTGGTCCGGACCGAGGCCGCCGCGTGACACCCGCCCTTCCCTCTCTGCGGCAACGCGCCGAAGCCGAAGCAAGCCCGTTGCCGCCGTTGCTGGCGCGGGCCGAGCGGCTTGCGGGTTCGGTGCTGCTGGGGGATCACGGACGCCGCCGCTCGGGCTTGGGGGATGATTTCTGGCAATACCGCCCCGCACAACCCGGCGACAGCAAACGGATGCTGGATCACAGGCGTTCGGCCCGTGGTGACACACAATTCGTCCGCGAGCGGGAATGGCAGATCGCGCAGTCCGTGCTGCTCTGGGTCGATCAGGGGGCATCGATGCATTTCGCATCGAAGAAAACGCTGCCTGAAAAGGCAGATCGCGCCCGCTTGCTGGCGCTGGCCATCGCGATCCTGCTGGTCCGGGGTGGGGAACGTGTGGGCTTGACCGGCACCACCTTGCCGCCGCGACGGGGCAATGCGCAGATCCTTCGCCTTGCTGAACATTTTGCGCAGAACGATGAACGGGACTACGCCCCGCCCGAACATCGCGCGCTGATCCCCCATGCCCGCGCCCTGTTCATTTCTGATTTCCTGGGCGACGCGGATGAGGTTGAGACCGCGCTGACCAAAGCTGCTGACCGCGGCATTCGCGGGGTTCTGATGCAGGTCCTGGACCCGGATGAAGAGGCTTTCCCCTATCGCGGGCGTACCATCTTCGAAAGCGTCGGAGGAAGCGTGCAGCACGAGACGCTGAAGGCGAACGACCTGCGCGAGCGCTATCTGGCCCGCCTTGCCGAGCGGCGCGACCGGCTGGAAACGCTCTGTCGCAGCACCGGCTGGCGTCTGGGCATTCATCACACCGGAGAGTCCGCCCAATCGGCACTGCTCTGGCTGTTTCGCGCCATGGAGGGCACGGCCGGATGATGACAATCGCAGGCATCGGCTTCACCTATCCGTGGTTGCTGGCGGGGCTCCTGTTGCTGCCGCTGCTCTGGCTGCTACTGCGCGCCATTCCCCCTGCCCCGCTGCGCCGCGCCTTTCCTGCCGTTACCCTGCTGCTGGGTCTGAAGGATGACGAAAGCGTATCAGATCGCACGCCGTGGTGGTTGCTGTTGCTGCGCATGCTGGCGGTTGCTGCCGCCATCGTCGGGCTGGCGGGACCTGTGCTGAACCCCACCCAGACCGACAACAGGTCGGACAGGCCACTTTTGCTGCTGCTGGATGGCAGCTGGGCCGGGGCCACGCAATGGTCCGAAACGCTGGAAACCGCTGAGACGATCCTGGAAGACGCCGCCCGCAAGGGCCGGTCCGTCGCGATCCAGCAGGTGACACGGCCCCAGGAGATCCAGTTCCGGGCGGCCCGCGCCTGGCAGGGCGAGCTGGCGGGCCTGCAGCCCACCCCGTGGCAGGCCACGCCCGATATGGTGCAGGATGCAATCGGTTTTGTCGCTCAGGCCGAACGGGACTTCGATACCCTGTGGTTCAGCGACACGCTGGACTATGACAACCGCGACGCGTTGCTGGAAACGCTGGCATCGCGGGGCGAACTCACGGTTCACCAGAACGCCGAGCCGCGGCTGGCCCTGCTGCCCGCAGAGTTTCAGGATGGTGCTATTCTGCTGAAAGCGCTCAGGTCTGCGGCACCGGCCGAGCAGGAGTTGACCCTGCAAGCGCATGGGCGCGATCCGGGCGGCACGGAGCGGGTGCTTGCAACGGTATCCGGGCGTTTCGACCCCGAGGAAACAATGACTGAACTCAAGCTCTCCTTGCCCGCGGAACTGCGCGCACGGGTCAGCCGGTTCACCATCGCCGGGCAAAACAGCGCGGGATCCGTCGCCCTGACGGACGACACCCTCAGCCGTAGGGAAATCGCGCTGATCGCCGGTCGCGAAAACCGCGAAGGGCTGGAGCTGCTGTCCTCACTCCACTACCTGCGGCAGGCGCTGGCGCCGACCACGGAGCTGCTGGAAGGATCGGTTGGCGACCTGTTGCCCGCCAACCCCGATGTGGTTGTGCTGGCGGATATCGCACAGCTTTCGTCCACAGAAACCGATGCCATTCTGGACTGGGTTGACGCCGGTGGTTTGCTTCTGCGCTTTGCTGGACCCCGGTTGGCGGCCAGTGACATCTCACGCCAGGAAGAAGACCCGCTGATGCCGGTGCGCCTGCGCAGCGGCGGCCGCAGTGTTGGTGGTGCCATGAGCTGGGGTGCGCCCAAAACGCTGGCCCCGTTTCAGGAGGGATCCCCCTTCTTCGGTCTGAATGTGCCTGACGATGTCTCGGTCCGGTCGCAGGTCGTAGCCCAGCCCGACCCCACCCTGTCTGATCGGGTGATTGCATCGCTTGGTGATGGCACCCCGCTGGTCACCCGCAAGACCGTGGGATCCGGGCAGGTCGTGCTGTTTCATGTGACCGCAAATGCCGAATGGTCGAACCTGCCCCTGTCGGGTCTGTTCGTTGAGATGCTGGAACGCCTTGCAATTTCAACAAGCGACCGCATGACTCAGCCGGAAGAGCTGCAGGGCACCACCTGGAAACCCGCGACGGTGCTGAACGGATTTGGCACCCCCAGCCCCGCCGGCACCCTTCATGGCGTCAGCGGTGAAAGCCTGATTTCAGACGCTTTGGGGCCGAACCTCCGCCCCGGTCTTTATCAGAATGAACAACGCCGTCTGGCCCGAAACGTGGTGACGCTCGGTGCAGAGCTGACGCCGATCGTCTGGCCCGCCTCGGTCACGGTCGTTGGCGGGTTGCAGAACACCGAACGCCCGCTGGGTGGCCCGCTTCTGGCGCTCTGCCTGCTTCTGCTGGTTGCAGACATCTTTGCCTCGCTGGCGCTGACCGGGCGTTTGGGCGTGGCGCGGCTCAGCACCCCGGCTTTGGCGCTGTTACTGATGTTTGGCGCAGGTGACGTGCAAGCCCAGACCACCGAGTCAGAACTATCCGCCGCCAGTGAGCTTGTGCTGGCTTACGTTTTGACCGGGGACCCTTCGGTTGACGACATTTCGCGCGCTGGCTTGCAGGGCTTGTCCGACACCCTGTTCTTCCGGACCTCTGTCGAACCCGCAGCCCCGATGGGCGTTGATCTTGAACGGGACGATATCGCGCTCTTCCCCTTCCTTTACTGGCCCATCTCGACGGCTCAACCCCAGCCCTCGGGCCAGGCCTACGCCAAGCTGAACACCTATCTGCGCTCGGGCGGTATGATCCTGTTCGATACGCGCGATGCCAATATCGCGGGCTATGGCGCAGCCAGCCCAACGGGCCGCAAGCTGCAACAACTGGCCCGGCCCCTGGACATTCCGCCGCTTGAACCGGTGCCACAGGATCATGTGCTGACGCGGGCGTTCTACCTGCTGCAGGACTTCCCCGGACGCCATCATGGCGGGGCCCTTTGGGTCGAAGCCGCGCCGCCCGATGCCGAACTGGCCGAGGGCATGCCCTTCCGTAACCTGAACGACGGCGTGACCCCCGTGGTCATTGGCGGCAACGACTGGGCCGCGGCCTGGGCAACCGGGCCAGACGGACGGGCGCTGGTGCCGGTCGGGCGCGGATTTGCAGGTGAGCGCCAGCGTGAGCTGGCCTATCGCTTCGGCGTCAACCTGATCATGCATGTGCTGACCGGGAACTATAAATCGGATCAGGTCCATGTGCCTGCCTTGCTGGACAGGTTGGGCCAATGACGAACCAGACGATCCTGTTTGACCCTTTGCTGCCGTGGCCGATCCTGATTGGCCTTTCGGTCCTGTGCGGTGCCAGCCTGCTGCTGGCCGTTTGGAAAGGTTTGTCCGGCTGGGCACTGCGGGCGCTTGCCGTCCTTGTGGTGCTCGCCGCGCTGACCAGCCCCGTCTACCAGGAAGAAGACCGCACGCCGCTGTCCGATATCGTCATCCTGGCCGAAGACCGCAGTGCCAGCCAGGGCCTGTCAGACCGCTCGGATCAGACCGCCCGCACGGTTGCTGCCCTGACTGAACGCCTGACACAGCGCAACAACACGGATCTGCGCCATGTTGTTGTCTCTGATGGAGACGGCAACAGCGGCACCACATTGATGAACGCCATCTCACAGGCCCTGGCCGAAGAGCCCCGCGCCCGGATTGCTGGAATCGTCGCGGTTTCTGACGGACAGATACATGATGTCGAACTGGCCCCTTCGCTTCCCGCGCCGATGCACCTGCTGATGACCGGGAAATCCGATGACTGGGACCGCAGGCTGATCGTGCGCAACGCTCCGGGCTTCGGGATCATCGGCGAACCGATCAGCCTGACCCTGCGGATCGAAGATACCGGCGCTGGCCCGGACGCACCACCGCTGGTGCCCGTGGACATCGCCGTGGATGGCGGGCGGCCCAGCCGGATGCTCCTGCCGGTGGGACAGGACTTCGACCTTCCGGTGACGCTGGAACACGGCGGCCGCAATGTCATCCACTTCTCGGTCCCGCTGGCCGAAGGCGAACTGACGGATCGCAACAACAGCGCAATCGTCCAGATCAACGGCGTGCGGGACCGGTTGCGCGTCCTTCTGGTGTCTGGCCAGCCGCACCCGGGCGGACGCACCTGGCGGAACCTGCTGAAATCCGACAGCTCGGTTGACCTTGTGCATTTCACCATTCTCCGCCCGCCCGAAAAGCAGGATGGTGTGCCGGTTGACGAACTGTCGCTGATCGCCTTCCCAACGCGGGAGCTGTTTCTGGAGAAGATCAACGACTTCGACCTGATCATCTTTGACCGTTACAAGCGGCGCGGGATCCTGCCCTCGATCTATCTGGGCAATGTAGTGGAATACGTCCAGCAGGGCGGCGCCGTGCTGGTGGCCGCCGGTCCGGATTTCGCCACCGCCGACAGCATTTTCCGCTCGCCGCTGGCCCCGATCCTGCCCGCCGCCCCCACCGCCCGCGTGATCGAAGACGGCTATGTCCCTGCCGTCACCGCGCTGGGTGACAGGCACCCGGTGACCGCCGAGCTGCAATCACAAAGCAAGACTTGGGGCCAGTGGCTGCGCCATATCGATCTGGAGGATCCTTCGGGCGACGTGTTGATGAAAGGCTACGAAGACCGGCCGCTGCTGATCCTGGACCGGGTGGGCGACGGGCGCGTGGCATTGCTCGCCTCTGACCACGCGTGGCTCTGGTCGCGCGGCTATGATGGCGGTGGTCCGCAGCTGGAACTGCTGCGCAGGCTTGCCCACTGGATGATGAAGGAGCCTGAGCTGGAGGAAGAGGCGCTTTGGGCCGAAACAACGGGCCAGACCATGCGCATCATCCGGCGCAGCCTGCGCGAGGATGTAGGCCCCGTGGAAATCATCCGGCCCGACGGCGCCAGAGATACGGTGTCCCTGCAAGAGACCGCCCCCGGCCAATATGAGCACAGCTATGTCGGGCCTGAGATCGGTTTGTACCGGCTCACTCAGGATGACCAATTGGCGGTTGTCGGCCTTGGCCCCGCTGCGCCCCGCGAGTTTGAAAACACCATCGCAACGGCCAGCCTGCTGGAGCCTGTGCTCAAATCCGTCAGAGGTGGGGCCACGCGGATCGAAGAGGGGCTACCACGGTTGCGGGACGTGCGCGCCGGACGGCCTGCGATCGGGCGGGGCTGGATCGGGCTGACGCCCAGAAACGCCTATGAAACACGCAGCCTGCGCCAGATCACCCTGCTGCCGCCGTGGCTGGTTCTGCTTCTGGCATCGGGTTTCATCGTGATGGCCTGGCTCAGGGAAGGTCGCTCGTAAGCGCGCGTCAACGCAGTTTGAAAACTGCGCGATCCGACTGCCCGTCTGCATCAACCACGACCAGCGTCGAATATCCCGGACCGGGATTGGGGATTTCGAATTCCCGCACCCGGACATCTGTGGCAACGGGTGCGCCGTCGGCCAGAACCGTCAACGGCAGGACCCCGCCCCTCAGTTTGACGAAAACCGGATCCTCTCTTGCAGGCAGCTGTGCCCCATCAGGCGGAAAGACCAGCCGCGGCCCGGATCCGGCAGCGTCAAAGACGGCATTCCGCGATCGGAAGCGTTGCAGGGGCGCAGGCAGGTCCGAGGCCCCGACAATCAGCGTGTCCGCCGGGGGCGGTGGCAAAGGCTCGAACTCGGGCTTGAGGCGTCCAAACGCCTGAAACAGCACAGGCGCCGCGACATCGCCACCAAACGCACCGGGAACCGGCGTGCCATCGGGACGGCCCAGCCAGACGCCAATCACGTGACGCCCGTCATAGCCAATGGCCCAGGCATCCCGGTGCCCATAGGAGGTGCCGGTTTTGAAGGCGATCTTGCGGGTCGGCGCACCTTCGGGGGGCACCACCTCTTTCAGGATATCGCTCACCATCCAGGCTGAAGAGCCCCGTAGAATGCGCGCGCTACGCTGGCGTTCCTCTGTCCCCAACTGCCGCAGGATTGGCCCCTCGCCCCCCTGCGCCAGCACGGTGTAAAGCTGCACCAGATCCACAAGGCTGACCCCGACACCACCCAGCGCAACAGCCAGCCCCGCCGCACCGGACCCCGGCAGCTTGGGCTTTGCACCGGCCCTTCGCAGCACTTGCACCAGCCGGTTCGGCCCGATCTCCCGCGTCAGTTTCACAACCGGGATGTTCAAGGACTGCTTCAGCGCCTCGCGCACGGGCAGTTCCCCCCGGAAGTAGCCATCGAAGTTCTGCGGTTCATACCCATCGAAGGCAACCGGCGCGTCATCGATCATGGTTTCCGGATGCGCCAGCCCCTGATCAAAGGCCATGCCATAGACAAAGGGTTTCAGAGTGGACCCCGGAGACCGGACAGCCCGCACCATATCGACAAAGCCCTGATGTCGCCCCGCGCGATACCCGGCGGACCCCACTCGCGCTATCACATCGCCGGTCTGGTGGTCCGCAACAAGGATTGCGATCGACAGCCGGTCCAGCTCTGACCGGACGGTCTGTGCCGCAAGGCTTTGCAGGCGCTGTTGCACCCCCGCATCCAGAGTCACGTCAAACCGGCGGCGCAATGGTGCTGCGGCGCGCAATTCATCGGCCAGAAGGGGGGCCAGCTGCGGAAAGGGCTGCATCCGGTCGGGCACCGGTTCTGCCCGTGCCGCCTGTGCGGCGTCGACATCCAGCAAGCCATATTCGGACAGACGCTCGACCACCCGATCACGCGCCGATCTGGCCTGCGCCTGGTTCCGATCCGGACGTCGCCGCTCGGGCGCTTGAGGGAGCGCGACCAGAAAGGCGGACTGGGACACGGTCAAACGGGCGGGTTCTCTGCCAAACCAGGCCAGCGCCGCGGCACGGATGCCTTCAAGGTTGCCCCCATATGGGGCGTGCAGCAGGTAAAGCTCCAGAATCTCCGCTTTGCTGAGCTGCCGTTCCAGCGCAAGCGCCAACCGGATCTGCCGCAATTTGCCCGCCCAACGTCCGGTGGTTCCATCTTCCAGCAGCCGCGCGACCTGCATGGTCAGGGTCGAGCCACCCGAGATGACCTCACCATTCAGGGTCGCCTGACCTGCCGCCCGCAACAAGGCCAAAGGATCAACCCCCGCATGGGACCAGAAGCGCTTGTCCTCATACCGGACCAGCATATCGATAAAGCGTGGATCCACCAGTTGCGGCGACACGGGCAGCCGTATCGCGCCCCCGCTGACCGGGAAGGCCCGCATCAGGACGCCGGATCTGTCTCGAACCTCAACCGAGGTTTCCGACAGGCGGGTTGGCAGTTCAGTCCGGCCAACCCAGCGGTCGAAGGCGACCGCCAGGCTGACCAGACAGGCACCAAGCCAACCCAGAAGGAGGAAGTACCGCCGCCTCATGGCTGGATGGTGATGCGCCCGGTTTCGCCCCGGGCCCGGTAACGGGGGCGATACATGTCCTCCACCGACGCCGCAGGGTGATGGAATTCGCCCGGTGTCACGGCCCGCGCGATATAGGCGAGCTGGACCCTGTTCCCCTTCCGCAGGTTCACCGCAGCAAGGAAACGATCGGACCGGAATTCCGCCGATTGCACCGGGCTGAGGTCCAGCCAATCCAGCTCTTTGAGGTCGCCCGAGCGCAGCAGATTCGGATTGTCGATCTCAACCCCCGCGGCCAGTGGGTCATTGATCATCAACCGACCACCCAGCCCTTCGAACGCATCCACAAATAGCACGGTCACGAAACGCTGCCCCACACGGAGGGTCGAGATATCCAGCGGATCCCCATCCAGCGAGAAGTGCCGCCGCAAGATGTGATATCCGTTGCCGCCGGCGTCCGGGGCAACCTCAGGGACGCCCAGCGTTGTAAGGGTGATATCTGTCGTGCGCCCGGTCGCCGCTTCGATGCGCAGCGGATCCTGCAAATCCCGGTCATTGCGGAACTGCACGAATGGGCCCTCAACCGGGGCACCATTGACCAGCATCCCCGACGCTTCGGCATTCTGCACCAGTGCATGGGCGGCCAGCAGAGACCAGGCCGCTTCCTGTGTCGACAGCTCGCTTGCCGGACGGGAGATGGAGGCCACCAGGCTTTGCTGATCCACGGCAGTGCTGCCTGAGGCCGCCGCCAGAGCCAGCAGCCCAGCACGATCCCGCAGCCGCGTTCCGTAGTCGACCCTCCAATAGGCCTGTTCGGCCGGCAGTCCCCGGATCATTGACGACGCGCGGGCAAACATCCTGTCGGCGCGGGTCTGATCCCCATAAGACGCCAGTGCGGCCCCAAGCTGTGCCGCTGCCAGCGGGGTGGAAAACGCATCGCCTTTGACATCCGCATAGTAGCGCAGATCGCCCATTGCCGCGGCCCCTTCGCGGGCCAGAACCATCAGGGCATAGGCGATCGCCTGCCCGCCCCGATCAAAGTCCGAGGCGTAGTTCACCTGATTGCGCAGGTTGTCCATTGCCTGGCGGAAGGCCTGATCGGGCACGGCGTGACCGGCCAGGCGCGCACGGCTCAGGAAATCACTGGCATAGGCGTCCAGCCACAGATCTCCGGATTCAGCCCGCCACAACCCGAACGCCCCGTTCGGGGCCTGTCGGGACAGGACCGTATCAATCGACTGGGCAATCCGGTTCTCTACCTGTGGCCGATCACCCAGCCCTGCCGCCTTGGCGACACTGGACAGATACAGCAACGGCAGAGCCTTGGACGTTACCTGTTCCGTGCAGCCGTAGGGATATTGATCCAAAGCAGTCAGCAAGCCCGGCACATCGAATTTGGCCAAGGGCCCGGCAGAGACAACCGCACGACCGGTCCCCGCCCGCAACCCGGCAAATACATCACGGCTGAGCAGGAAGGTATCGCCGCCCGCCAGCTGGAATCGGCGGGTCACGCCGACCACCGGGTCATTGGCCCGCGCCGCCAGGCGCAGCTTTTGGGTCAGAACCTTGCCATCCGGTGTGGTCAGCGCAAGCTGCAGATCATGATCCCCCACGACATCGGAAGACACCGGAACCTGCAACACCACCTTCTCGGAGGCGCTCAGCATCACGTTCGACGGTACCGGCGCCAGCGCAAGCTCGGGCGATCCCGACAGCGACATGCCCATCGTTCCGGCAGGTCCGTCAGCATGGGTGATCTCCAACAGGATCCGGCTCTGGTCCCCGGGGGCCAGGAAGCGCGGCAAGGAGGCTGTCACCACCACCGGATCCCGCACGATCATGTCCGCTTCGGCCTGACCAACCGCAGTCCCGGACCAGGCAACAGCCATCAGGCGCACGGTGCCATTGAAGTCCGGCAAAGGAATGGTGACATCGACGCGCCCGCCAGGTCCGACCTGAACCGGGCCGTTGAACACCGCCATCAAATCCTGCGTCGGCGGAGGGGACTGCATCCGCAGCCCGTTGTCCTGATCCCCGCCCGAGCGTACCTGACCCAGCGCGCCGAGTGACGGATCGATCAACCGCCCATACAGATCGCGCAGTTCCATCCCCAAACGCCGTTGACCAAAGTAGTGGTCGGAGGGATCGGGGCTTTGAAAGCCCGTCAGGTTCAGGATGCCCAGATCCACGGCCGCAAGCGTGACCCAGGCCTGATCCCCCTCTGCGGCCCCCGCCACGATCAGGGAAACTGTCTGCTCCCCACGTGGGCGAGCGATGTCCGGTACCGCTATGGCTACATCCAGCGCACGGTCCGGCCGGTCCACCGCAGCATGGGCGATGCCCAGCGCACGGATCGGCGTTTGTGCATCTGTGCGCATGGCCGGTTGCAGAACAGTGGCCGACACATAGGCGCCGCTGCCCCACTCCTCGGACACGGTCAGGGGGATCTCCGTCACGCCTGCCGAAACCGCAACGGCTTTGCGCTCGATCAGGTGGTTGGACATCACAGACACCATCGCCGTGCCAGCCACACGCGACACCACCCGCAACTTGGCAGTATCCCCCGGCCCATAGCTCTGGCGGTCCAGCGACATTTCCAGACGATCGGGCGTGTCCGCAGCGTTTTCGGGCACGTACCAACCAGCGTAGAAGTCAGAGGACGCGGCCACATAGGCGCCGCCCGTCCGCTCCACGACCAGCTCGTATCGGCCCCATTCCACCGGGGCGCTGATCTGGGCGGGATCCGCCCCCAGCATGAGGTCCCCGGACGCAACCGCAGTTCTGCGGGTGGAGGATTCCCAATGCCAGCTGCCGTAAAGCTGATACCAGTGATAGCGGGTTTCAAGCCGGTTCAGCGTCCACTTCGCAGTCATCGGCATTGCCTGCAAATGCTCATTCAACGCGACAATCTGGAACCCGGCTTCGCTGTTGTTTGGAACGTCTTCGCCGAACATCTTCCTGATCCCGATGATCGGACCGCCCGGTTGTACCGCTGCGGTCAGAACCCGCTCGACCGGCCGCGCACCACCGTCGGCCACACGGGTGATGACCGAAACGGACAGAGGCCGACCGCTGGAGCGGGTCGCCGGGATCCCGATGTCGAAATTGGCGGTGCCGTCGCGATCCGTTTCTACCGTGCCAAAATATCCGCTCTGGATCTCGGCCCGGTCATCATGACGCCCGAAGGTGTAGCCCGACCAGCCATCCAGCTTGTTCACCGATTTCAGCGACACCTGTCCTTCGACCTTCAGACCTGCACCCGGTGCCCCAAACAGGTAGCGGGCATTCAGGCTCAGGCCCACCCGTTGCCCAGGCTTCAGGGCAGTCTGGGTCAGCGTCTGGTCAAAATCGATCCGCTCGGGCAGGAAATCCTCGACCAAGAGTTTCTGGCTGGCCAGGGCCGGACCTTCGGGGTCTGACTTGATGTCGATCCGCCAGGTGCCACGCGGAGCAGTGCCCCCCACCCCAAGGGCAAACACATGCCCCCCGGCCTTGCCGTTCGTCGACAGGTGGCGTGCATATTCGACACCATCGGGGCGGGTCAGGATCGCCGTGAGAGGCAGGCCATCAATCGCCTTCGCCTCAGCATCGCGGGCCAGCGCGGTGGCATGGATGGTTTCCCCGGCGCGGTAGGCCCCCCGGTCTGTGGCAAGGAAGACGTCAACCGGTCCGGCGGGTTCGCGGCCCTCGACACCGCGGTCAGACAGATCGAACGCCGGATCCGTCAAAGAAAGGAAAGCCAGATCCTGCTCTCCCTCTTGCGCGATCAGCAGTGCCGGGGCGGATGATCCGGTCCCACGGGTGTATCCCGGGTCAAAGCGGACATACCCGTCCTGACCGGTCGTCAGCACCGCCAGCTCCGCATTGGCGCGATTGACCAGAGTGACCGACACGCCAGCCCGCGGCTGCGCGTCGCCGAGCCCACGGACCTGCACATGCAAACCGTCAACGCCCGACATGGTGCTCAGCCCCAGATCCGAGATCACGAACCACTGGGTTGCACCGGGATTGTCATAAGGATCACTGCCGGGGATCTTGGCTGTCAGCGCATAGATACCAGCCGGAGCACCTGCGATCGCGTCATCCATCGGCAAGCGGGTTGTCACGTCCCGGTTCAGCTCACCGGACACAACACCCGTCCCGCGCCAGACCTCTTCGGACAGCTCATCCTCCAGCACGTCCTCCTGCCAATAGGACAGGGGACGACCGAAGTATCCCTGCCGGATCGTGGTCAGCAGATTGCGGTCACTGACCCGACGCAGGATCAGGTCCAGCTCACTGACATTCACCGTTTCCACCGGCAACGTCGCAGGCCCGGTCTTGGCCAATACATAGGACCGCCCCGGGAAGCGCACCGAGGGGGCCCGGTCGCGAATGTAATGAGACAGCTCAACATCGCGGTAAAGCTGCTCGCCATTTTCCGCCACCAGTCCCGAACGCAGAACCAGGCGGTAGCGCTCGCCATGTTGAACGCCGGAGATACAGAGGTTCCGCTCCTGTACATCGACAACAAGATCAGGTTCCGGAAGCTTCACATAGGTGGCGTAGTCCACTCCGACCTGCACCAGCTTTTCCGAGAATTCGACACAGATCCGCGGCTGGGCCTCATCGCTTTCCACCGTGGAGCCGGTCACGCGGAACCCGTATTTGGCAATCGCCTTGTCCAGTGCTTCGGCGATATCCAGACGCGGTTGTGACGCCTGGGCCAGACGCAGGGCGGCAACCATGTCACGCCCCCGGCCAGCCCGCTCCAATGCCTCGGCCAGTTCCACCATGGCCGAGGCGCGTTCCGCCCCCGTACCTGCCCGCAGGTAGCCGTTGATCGCGGCCAGACGGGCCTTTTCTACGTCACTGCGCCTGCGCGCGTTCGACTGATTGTTGATCGACAGCCACAACCGGGCCTGTTCCACCCACAGATCAGACCGGTCGGACAGGGCGACGGCAAAGGCGTTCCACCGGGCCGCGCCGGGATAGTCCCCTGCGCCCGCACGCTGGGCCGCCAGATCCAGAACCGCCTGCAGGTCCAGCCCCCCGGCGGGAAAGTCGATTCCGATGGAACGAGCCAACCGGCCCGCAGCCGCCAGTTCCTTTTCGCTGACGAACGTCAGGTCAGTGACGCGTTCTGCCGCAGCGTTTCGCACCGCCGCGGGAACATCAATCTTCCGGGCTGAGATGGCCCCGATGTATGGCGTTTCTGTTTCCACTGCCTTCTTGGGAAAGCAGGCGTTCGACCGGGTGTTGAAGGTAAAGGCCGAACACGAAGGGTTGGCATCACACGCACGGATGCAGGACTGAAGATCCGTATCAAACAGCGCATCCAGATCGGCACCGTAGAAATCCATGTCCGAAGTGGACACATAGCGGTGCTGCGGAACCGCAGATTGCGCCAAGGCCCCGGCGACTGAAAGCACAAGCAAAAACAGTGACGTTGCGAGCAACCGAACCATAGCCATACCATTTCTCCCTCAAATCAGGATCAGGCTGGCATGCCTATGGATGTATCGCAAGGGTCAAGGCCGCGCGGTGCGGGTTTGCACACGGATCACAGGCCGCGCGCAAAGCGCTGGGATTATCCCGCGTCAGCGGGCTTGACGAACACCGGCTTGTCCGGCGTGGACAGATCGGGCTGATAGACATAGCCGCCGGTGTCAAACTCACACAGCGCCTCCGCATTGGTCAGGCGCCGCTGAATGATGTAGCGCGCCATCGCTCCGCGGGCGCGTTTGGCAAAGAAGCTGACAATCTTTGGCGTGCCGTTCTTGTCTTCCATGAAGACCGGGGTCACCACCCGCAGCTTCAGCGCCTTCGGGGCCACCGCCCCGAAATACTCCTGGCTGGCACAATTGACCAACACATCGGTCCCCATGGCCTCGGCCTGGGCATTCAGCGCCTTGCTCAGCTGTTCACGCCAGTATTCGTAAAGGTTCTTGCCCCGGCGCGTCTTCAACCGGCTGCCCATCTCAAGACGGTAGGCCTGGATCGCATCCAACGGGCGCAGCACCCCATAGAGGCCCGAAAGGATACGCAGATGATCCTGCGCCCAGGCAAGTTCTTCGGCATCCAGCGAAGACGCCTCAAGCCCCTGATAGGTGTCGCCGGCAAAGGCAAAGACCGCCGGCCGGATGTCTTCGCTGCCGGGATCTGCCGTGAAGGCGCGGAACCGATCCCGGTTCAGCCGGGCCAGATCATCGCTCAGATCCATCAACCCCTTGAGATCCCCAAGCGTCAGGTTGCGCGCGGTCTTAGCCAGACGCATCGCGTCCTCTTCGAAATCCGGGCGGGTCATCTGCTCGGGACGTTCGGTCCAATCCAGACGTTTCGCGGGGGACACCACAACCATCATCGCGTTCTCCTGTTTCTGTCTCTCCGCAGACCTAGCCCGCGTTCAGCAGGACGTCCATAAAAGCGTCCCCAAATCTTTGTGTCCGCCGTTCCCCGATCACCCGCAACAGGCCCTGCTGGTCACCGGGCCGCAGTTGTGCAACCTTGGCCAATTGCGCAGCGGAACAGCTGAGCGGCTTGTCGATCCCTTCGGAACCGCGTGACAGCTCGGCCTGCACTTCCAGCAGCTGGTCATAGACGGATCCGGCGGTGCGGCCTGCCAGCTTCATCCGCTGCGGATGCATGACTTCGGCCTCCCCCGCGATCACTGACAGGAACTCTGCCCCGTAGCGTTCCAGCTTCTTCGCACCAACACCATTGATCCGGGCCATTTCGTCCAAAGTCACAGGGCGCGCCTCGGCCATTTCGATCAGGGTCCGATCCGGGAAAATAACATAGGCAGGCACGCGGGCGTTTTCTGCCAACGCGCGGCGCTTGGCCTTGAGTGCCGACAGAAGCGGCGCATCCTCATCCGAAACCCTGGCACGCACCGCCGGGCGCCTGGCGGCCTTGCGGATCGAATCCTTCCTGAGCGTGATCGACGCCTCCCCCCGGAGGATCGGCAACGCGGCCTCACCCAGACGCAAGGCTCCGTGGCGTTCGGGGTCCGGACGTACCAGATCATGCCCCATCATCTGACGGAAGATGGCCTGCCACTGGGGACGGGAGTATTCCGTGCCCACACCATAGGTCTTGAGCTGGTCATGCCGCCTGGCCAGAACCTTGTCCGTGGCGTTTCCCAGCAGGATGTCGATCAGATGCCCGGAACCAAACCACTCCTCTGTGCGCAGGATCGCTGACAGCGCCATTCGCACCGGTGTGGTCCCGTCAAACGTATCGGCAGGTGCATCGCACAGGTCGCATTTCCCGCATTGCACGCTCTCCTCTCCGAAATAGGACAACAGAGTCTGCCGTCGGCAGGTCAACGCCTCGGCCAGACCCAGCAACGAGTTCAGACGCGCGTGATCGGCGGCGCGGCGCTCTGGCGGGGCAAGCCCCTCATCGATCTGTGACCGGCGCAGGCGGATGTCATCCGCACCATAGAGTGTCAGCGTTTCGGCTGGGCCGCCATCGCGTCCGGCGCGCCCGATCTCCTGATAATAGGCTTCGATCGATTTGGGCAGATCCGCATGGGCGACCCAGCGGATATCGGGTTTGTCGATGCCCATGCCAAAGGCCACCGTGGCCACGACGATCAACCCGTCCTCCTGCGAAAAACGGGTTTCCACGTGGCGCCGGTCTTCGGCCTCCATGCCGCCGTGGTAATGGCAGGCGTTGTGACCATCCTCGCGCAGCGCAGCGGCCAGGGCTTCTGTCTTGTTGCGGGTGCCGCAATAGACGATGCCGGACTGCCCCCGGCGGTTGCCTGCGAAATCCAGGATCTGCTTGCGCGGGCTGTCCTTGGCCGTGAAGGCCAGATGGATGTTGGGCCGATCAAAGCCGCGCAGGAAACTGCGGGGCGCTTCGCCATCAAACAGCTTTTCGATGATTTCCTGACGGGTTTCCGCATCTGCCGTGGCCGTGAAGGCGGCCAGCGGCACGCCCAGCGCGCGGCGCAATTCACCAATCCGCAGGTAATCGGGACGGAAATCGTGCCCCCATTGGCTGACGCAATGCGCCTCATCCACGGCGATCAGCCCCACACCCGCGCGGCGCAGCATCGACACAGCGGCGGTGGATGCCAGCCGTTCCGGCGCGATGTAGAGCAGCTTCAGCCGCCCCTCGTTCAGCGCAGCAAGGACCGCATCATTTTCATCCTGCGTGTTGCCTGAGGTCAGGGCACCGGCCTCAACCCCCGCTTCCTGCAACCCGCGCACCTGATCCCGCATCAGCGCGATCAACGGTGAGATGACCACCGTCACCCCATCCTTGAGCAAAGCCGGCAGTTGAAAACACAGGGATTTCCCCCCACCCGTCGGCATGATCGCCAGAACGTTTTCCCCGGCAACAACCGCGTCGACGATCTCCTCCTGACCCGGACGGAAAGCGTCGAATCCGAAAACGTCTCGCAACAGCGGGGCGGCGTCTAGCATCCTGTTGGGGCCCGTAGTGAGTAAGATTTTATGGGTCTGCTCTTACTCGACACCCTCTCATACTAAGATTCGGTGAACAAGGGGCAATGCCCCCAACACTTAGTAGAAGGCAGCGACGTTGTTCACCAAAATGATGCGCAGCGCATAGACCGCGATCAGAACCGCCAGCGGCGCCAGATCAATACCGCCCATCTGCGGCAGCAGGCGACGCACCGGACCATAGAGCGGCTCCAGAATGCGGTTCAGACCGTACCAGATCTGGGCCACGAACTGCTGATGCAGATTCAGAACCTGAAAATTGATCAGCCAGCTCATGATGACGTGCGCAATGATGAAGAACCAGACCACGTCCAGCACCAGCATCAGGATTTGAAACAGAGACATCATGTGCGCATTCCTCTTCTCAGCCGCGCCCAAGACCTAAGCAGCGCGGGCGCAAAGCGCAACCCTTCCGCAAGGTTGTGGTTGACCTCATGCGCGGGGTGCCCAAGACCGGCCCGCGAAAGGAAATCCGATGTTCCCAATTGTCCGCCTGATCAAGGATCTGATGGTGGCGCGCCGTATGCCCGCGCTGCCCCTGACCGAAACCCATGTCTCCCACCACATCTGCTGGCCCTGGGACCTGGACATCTGGCTGGAGCTGAACAACGGGCGGGCGATGACGCTCTATGATCTGGGGCGCAGCATGAATGCGCAACGGGTAGGGCTGATTTCGGCCATTGCCAAGCAACGCTGGGGCATGACCATGGCCGGATCCACGGTGCGGTTCCGGCGGCGAATCCGCGGGTTTGAGCGATTCGAGATGCGGTCACGTGCCGTGTGCTGGGATGAGCGGTTCATCTACCTTGAGCAATCGATGTGGAAACGGAACGGCGAATGCGCCAGTCACGTGATGTTTCGCGCAGCTGTCACCGATGCCAAGGGCATTGTCCCACCAGAGCGCGTTCTGGGCGCAATGGGGCAGGCCGAAACGGTTTCACCGCCAATGCCGGAATGGATCGCCGCCTGGGTGGCCGCAGACACCGCCCGACCTTGGCCGCCGATGCAGGATAGCCTTGCCTAATCCTGTCTGCCCCTGTCATATCATAGGTAACAACAGGGGCGAGGCCGAGCATGACAGACGTATCAACGCGCAAGCGTATCTGGGGCTGGTGGTTTTTCGACTGGGCCAGCCAGCCCTTCCACACGCTGCTTGTGACCTTCGTATTCAGCCCGTTCTTCGCGGCCGTGGCCGCCGACTACTTCCTGGCGCAGGGTCTGGAAAGCGAAGCGGCAAAGGCCCAGGCGCAAAGCCTCTGGTCCCTGTGTCTGACCGTGACAGGCCTGATGATCGGCTTTGGCGCACCGTTTCTGGGGGCCATGGCGGATACCTCCGGGCGGCGGATGTCGTGGATCGTGGGCTTCTCCGTCATGTATATCCTCGGGTCCTGGGGTCTGTGGTTCATGGACCCCGCGGGCTCCAACCTGTGGTGGATGCTGATCAGTTTCGGCATCGGCTTCATCGGTGCCGAATTCGCGCTGGTCTTCATCAACTCACAGCTGCCATCGCTTGGCACCAAGGAGGAAGTTGGCAAGATTTCAGGCTCCGGCTTCGCCTTCGGCTATCTCGGTGGTGTGATCTCGCTCTTCATCCTGCTGTTGCTCTTTGTGGAACAGGGGAACGGAAAAACCCTGATCGGGCTGGATCCACTGTTCGGGCTGGACCCCGAGCAGAAGGAGGGCACCCGCGCGGTCGGGCCGATCACTGCGATCTGGTACGCCGTTTTCATGATCCCCTATTTCCTGTGGGTGCGTGAGCGTCCCCGTGTCGGTCAGCGGGCCAGTTTCGGCAATGCGGTTTCGGCGGTGGTCAAATCCGTCAAGAACCTGCGCCATCGCTCCAGTCTGGCCAGCTTCCTTGGCGCGTCCATGCTCTATCGGGATGCGCTGAACGGTCTCTATGGCTTTGGTGGCGTCTATGCCCGTCTGGTGCTGGGCTGGGAAATCACCATGATCGGGATTTTCGGGATCGTCGCCGCAATTTCTGCGGCCCTGTTCAGCTGGCTGGGGGGCATCGCGGACAAGAAATTTGGCCCCAAGCCGGTGGTGGTCACGTCGATCTGGGTGCTGATCTTCGTCTGCGCCACGATCGTCGGAATGGACCGGACCCAGATCTTTGGTATTCCCTTTGCCGAAGGATCAGGCTTACCGGACATAATCTTCTTTGGCTGTGGCATGCTGATCGGTGGCTTCGGTGGTATCCTACAAGCAACCAGCCGGTCGCTGATGGTGCGCCACACCGACCCGGACTCCCCGACCGAAAGCTTTGGCCTCTATGGCCTGTCCGGGCGAGCGACGGCTTTTGTCGCCCCTGCGCTGATCGGGGTCATGACCGTCGCAACCGGCAGTGCCCGGGTGGGTATCTCCCCAATCGTGGGGCTGTTCATTCTTGGCCTGATCCTGCTGCGCTGGGTTAGGGCCGAAGGAGACCAAGAGCAAGAGGTGTAAAGTGCGTTTTTTCCTGATCGTTTTCAGTGTTCTGTTTTCAGTCTGTCTTGCCTCCGTCGGCTCGGCCGAACCGCTTGCCAAGCAATTGTTCGGCGCCAAGGGGAACGCTTCCAACCTGCCGCCGGCCCCGTTCGGGTCCTACGCCAAAGGGTGTCTGGCCGGGGGCACCCGCCTGCCGGAAACCGGGCCGACCTGGCAGGCCATGCGCCTGTCGCGCAACCGCAACTGGGGACATCCGGATGCGGTGGATTTCGTCCAGGACCTCAGCCGTTTTGCGGCCACCCAACCCGGGTGGAACGGGCTCTATATCGGCGACATCAGCCAGCCGCGGGGCGGGCCGATGCTGTCTGGTCACCGCAGTCATCAGATCGGGCTGGACATCGACATCTGGATGCGTCCGGCGACCGATCTGAACCTGTCGCGCAAGACCCGCGAAAACATCTCGTCCATCTCCATGCGCCGGGCAAACGGTGCGTTCGTGAACGGCGAATGGACCGCGGCACATCATGCGATCCTGCGCGAAGCGGCCAAAGATAAGCGTGTCGCCCGCATCTTTGTTTTTCCCGGTGCCAAAGTGCAGATGTGCAAGGATGAGAAAGGCAGCCGCAAGTGGCTGCGCAAGATCCGGCCCTGGTGGGGGCACCATTACCATTTCCACGTCCGTCTGGCCTGCCCCAAGGGCACACGGGGCTGCGTCGATCAGAAGGCACCGCCCAAGGGCGATGGCTGCGCCGATGCACAGAAATGGGTGAATGACATTCTGAACCCACCGAAACCCAAACCTCAGCCAAAGACCAAAAAGAAGAAAACCACACCCAAGAAGCGGCGCGAGTATGTGCTTGCGGATCTGCCCCAGCAATGCGCCGCGGTTCTGCGTTCAAACTGATCCTTGCAGCCCTGTGCGGTTGCCTGATGCTACTTGCGGTGTTTGTCGCAACCCGTGACACGACCGGTCAGGGCACGGCCCGCTTTGTTGGCGCCTACGAATGGCGCGCCCCCGGCGGCGCGGAAGTCCCGGACTGGTTCGGCGGCTTCTCTGCTCTGGACGTGACCGGGCAGGGCACGGCGATGATGGTCCTGACCGACAAGGCACAGCTGGCAAAGGCGACGATCACACGGGAAACAGGGGCCGCGATCACCGGCATCACCGTCTCCGACGTGCAACCGCTCTTGTCGTCGCGCGGCGTACCCCTGACCGGGCGGATCCGGGACAGCGAGGGGCTGGCGCGGGGGCGCAACGGCGATATCTACGTCTCCTTCGAAGGGGTGACCCGTGTCGCAAGATATGAGCAGCCCGACACCTTCGCCCATGTGCTACCCCGCCCCCCTGCCTTCGTGCGGATCGTCGGCAACAAGTCACTGGAAGCGCTGGCCATCGACCACAATGGCCATCTTTACACTCTGCCCGAACGCGCGCCCGACGAAAGCGGCGATATCCCTGTCTTCAAATGGAATGGCGGCGCCTGGCAAACCCCGTTCTCGCTGCCGACACGGGGCCGCTTCCTGCCCGTTGCCGCCGATATCGGACCTGACGGGATGTTCTATCTGCTGGAGCGTGATTTCAGCGTGCTGGGATTTCGCTCCCGCCTCAGACGCTGGTCCATCGCCTCCGGACAGCCACAGGATGAGACGTTGTTGCTGCAGACCGGCCCCGGCATCCACGACAACCTTGAGGGCCTGTCCGTGTGGCGGGATCGGCAGGGGGCATTGCGCGCCACGATGATTTCCGACGACAATTTCAATCGTCTGCAACGGACCGAAATCGTGGAATACGCGCTGCCTGATTGACTCAAAGCCCGACAAACGATTAAAGACCGGGTCCCCTGCAAACGCAGGGCAAGTTGCCGTCACCTTGCAAAAACGGAAAAACAGGTATGACCCGCTCCCACTTCCCTGGCATTCTCGCCATGGCCGCGATCGTCGTGGCGTCCAATATTCTCGTCCAGTTCCTGTTCGGCCAGTGGCTGACCTGGGGGGCGTTCACCTATCCCTTCGCCTTTCTGGTGACCGACGTGATGAACCGCGTGTATGGCGCAGGTCCCGCCCGCAAGGTGGTTGCCGCCGGTTTCGTGGTTGGCGTCATCTGTTCGCTGATCGGCACACAGATCATGGGAGAATTCGGCCCCCTGGTGACCCTGCGGATTGCGATCGGTTCTGGTCTGGCCTTCCTGACGGCGCAGCTTCTGGATGTGTCAATCTTCTCTGCCCTGCGCAATGGCGCATGGTGGCGCGCGCCTCTGGCCTCTACGCTGGTTGGCTCGTCGGTGGACACCTTCCTGTTCTTCAGCATCGCCTTTTCGGCCAGCCTGACCTGGATCGAACCGGCCAATGACGTCTCCTGGGCCGGTGAGGTTCTGCCGCTGCTGGGCGCCGGACCGATGGCGCCGCTCTGGGTGTCGCTTGCCGTGGCGGACTGGATGGTCAAGCTGTCGCTTGCTTTGTTGGCACTTGTGCCCTTCCGCATCATCGTGGGGCGGCTTATGCCGCGCACCACATGATTTTGTTTTGACATCTCCGATTTCTGTGGCAACCTGATTTCAGGCGTAACAACTGAAAGGAGGTGCTCTAGTGTCTATTGGGATCTTGGAGGGCGTGGTCGGAACAGTTCGGGAGATGCATGGCTAGGGCAGCCCTTGGTGGATGCATGAACGAATTGGTGATCGCCTAACCGGCGCACCTCCGAAAACTCAAGAAGGGCTGTCCGTTACGCAATCGGGCGGCCCTTTTGATTGTGATGAGACAAGATTGTGCTGCATATCGCGAATGACATTGCCCTGCAGGACTGGGAGCTGACCGAACAGTTCATGCGGGCCTCGGGCCCCGGCGGGCAAAACGTGAACAAGGTGTCCACTGCGGTCGAACTGCGGTTTGAGGCCGCGCGCTCACCGTCGCTGCCAGCTCCGGTGAAAACCCGGCTGAAACGGCTGGCCGGTCGCAGGTGGACCAAGGATGGGGCCTTGGTCATCCAGTGTGACGAAACCCGTTCGCAGCTGCGCAACCGGGAGATCGCCCGCGAACGGCTGGCGGATCTGATCCGCAAGGCGCTGGTCAAACCCAAACGCCGGATCCCGACGAAACCCACCCGGGGATCTGTTCAGCGCCGCCTGACCGCGAAGAAGCAGCGGTCAGATCTGAAGGCGACGCGCGGTAAGATCGAAGATCACTAAGCCCCGGATTGCACGCGCCGCCACCGCTGCTAACCTGAACCTGATTTTAGCCAGGGAGGGATTGATGCGACTGGACGGCAAGACTGCAATTGTGACCGGTGGTGCATCGGGTTTTGGCGCGGGTATCGTGCGCAAGTTTCTGGCAGAGGGTGCGCAGGTGATGATCGCCGATATCAACGGTGACGCGGCCCAAGCCATGGCGGCCGAATGTGGGTCTGGGACACTGGCCCAGCAGGTGGACGTATCAGATGGTGCCTCCGTGGACGCGATGGCCCAGGCCGCACTGGACAGCTTCGGCAAGGTCGACATCCTGATCAACAATGCGGGCGTCACCCATCTGCCCGCCCCGTTGGACAGCGTCAGCGAAGAGGATTTCGACCGCGTGTTCCGGGTCAACATGAAGTCCGTTTACCTGACTGCCAAGGCGCTGGTCCCCCACATGAAAGAGCGTGAGACCGGAGCCATCCTGAACGTCGCCTCCACCGCAGGTGTGTCGCCCCGCCCGAACCTCAATTGGTACAACGCCTCAAAGGGCTGGATGATCACCGCGACGCGCACCATGGCGGTTGAGCTGGCGCCCTTCGGTGTACGCGTCAACGCCATCAACCCCGTTGCCGGAGAAACGCCGCTGCTGAAATCCTTCATGGGCGAAGACACGCCTGAGATCCGCGCCAAATTCCTGTCGACCATCCCGATCGGCCGCTTTTCGCAACCCGAGGACATGGGCAATGCCGCCTGTTTCCTGTGCTCGGATGAGGCCAGCATGATCACCGGCGTCGCGATGGAGGTTGATGGCGGCCGCTGCATCTGATTGATCAGAACCAGCCCAGTTCCCAACACCCGGAGGTGCCTATATGCTGCCCGGCCCCAAGAACCTGATCACCGATGTCCCCGGCCTGCTGGTGGGCAACGCGCAGGACGACCACATCAAGACCGGCACCACGGTGCTGACCTCGGACCGGCCCTTCACCGCATCGGTCCATGTCATGGGCGGCGCACCGGGAACGCGGGAAACCGACCTGCTGGCACCGGACAAATCGGTCGCCAAAGTGGACGCGCTGACCCTGTCGGGCGGTTCCGCCTACGGTCTGGATGCCTGTTCGGGCGTGGTTGAAGGGTTGCGCGCGCAGGGGCGCGGGTTCCGGGTGGCAAGCGCAATCATCCCGATCGTTCCGGGGGCGATCATCTTCGATCTGCTGAACGGCGGCGCCAAGGATTGGGACAGCAGCCCCTACCCCGCTCTTGGACGCGCGGCGTTTGAGGCCGCGGGCGACAGCTTTCAGCTGGGCTCTGTCGGGGCCGGCACCGGGGCGCTGACCGCGATGCTGAAAGGCGGGCTTGGGTCCGCGTCTCTGGTGCTGGACAACGGGGTCACCGTTGGCGCGTTGGTCGCCGCCAATCCCATGGGCAGCGTCACCACCCCCGGAGATCGGCATTTCTGGGCCGCGCCGTTTGAGATCGACGGCGAATTCGGGGGACTTGGGCCTGATCCAGCATCGGGTCTGGGCCGCCGACCGGAAAGCCGCAAGATGCAGCACATGGTCAAACAGGCGGCGGGCCTTGATCTGCCGGACGACCGCGCCAATACCACCATCGCCATCGTTGCCACTGATGCGGACCTCAGCAAGGCGCAATGCCAACGCATGGCCACGGCAGCCCATGACGGGATCGGGCGCGCCACTGTACCGGCGCACGCGCCGGGGGACGGGGATCTGGTCTTTGCCGTTTCCACCAACGAACGCCCCATGGACCGCATGGAATCAGAGCTGGCCCTGATCGGCCACGCCGCCGCGCTTTGCCTGAGTCGCGCCATTGCGCGGGCGGTTTTCAGCGCCTCTCCGGCACCCGGTGATGTGCTGCCCTGCTGGGGCAGCCCGCAATCCTGATAAAAAAGGCGCGAAGTTCCGCCACAAGTCCGGGACGCGTCAATCTGCCGGTTGACTATCCCGGCCTAAACCTACGTATTTCGCGTGAGCTACAACCAATGGAGCAAAAGTAAATGAAACCGTTCATCGCGACCGCCCTGCTTGCAGTCCTCGCCGCCCCGGTCATGGCCGAAGGCGACGCAGCGAAGGGGGAAAAAGGTTTCAAGAAGTGCAAGTCCTGCCACATGATCGTCTCCGACGAAGGTGAGACCATCGTCAAAGGCGGCAAAACCGGCCCCAACCTGTATGGCGTTGTCGGCCGTACCGCTGGTACCGTCGAAGGCTTCAAATACGGCAAGGACATCGTGGCCGCCGGCGAAGCGGGCCTGGTCTGGGACGAGGCGAGCTTTGTTGCATTCACTCAGGATCCCAAGGGCTTCCTGAAAGAAGTGACCGGATCCGGCAGCGCCAAGTCGAAGATGACCTTCAAGCTCAAGAAGGGCGGCGAAGACATCTATGCATTCCTGGCCAGCGTTTCGCCCGCACCTGAGGCCGCAGCCGCGGAAGAAACCGAAGCCACTTCGGATTGATCTCTTCGATCACCGCAATTGGGAAGGCCGCGCGATCAAGCCGCGGCCTTTCGCGTGATTGCACCAAGGGTCTTTGGGTGCTAGCCCGGAAAGACCACTAAAAAAGAACCGTTCATCATCGAACGGACGACAGGGGGACTGGCCCGGCATCGGGCCATTGTAAGCGAAACGAACGCGTCATGAGCATCATGATCCCGGCCTGGGTCAACGGCGAACTGGTACCGACCGAGAAACTGCAAGCGCATGAGCAAGGGCTCAAGCACAAGGCCGTTTCCGTCTTTGCCGTGCGCGGCATGGAAATCCTCATGCAGCGGCGCGCCATGGGCAAATATCACACGCCCGGTCTGTGGGCGAATACCTGCTGCACGCACCCCCACTGGAACGAGCAACCCAGTGCCTGCGCTGTCCGGCGGCTGAAGGAAGAGCTTGGGATCACGGGGCTCTACCCCGAATTCCGGCACCATCTGGAATATCGCGCCGATGTGGGCAACGGCATGATCGAGCACGAAGCGGTAGACGTGTTTCTGGCGCATGTTCACCGCCCGCTCAAGATTGAGGCCGACCCCGAAGAGGTGATGGAAACCCGCTGGATCGACTATCACGATCTGCTGGCCGAAGTGCGCCGTCATCCCGAACGCTTCACCCCCTGGCTAAAGATCTATCTGCACAACTACGCCGACACGATCTTTGGTCCTGACCTGATCATCGCGTCAAAGCGCTGATCCTGCGTTCCGTCACGCCGCTTTTGCCGCGAGGTTCCTGCCCCGCTGCAATCGTGTCACCTTGAACATCGACAGCTGTCCTGTTCTTCTCCACCCCGAGGGATAGGAGATTGAACCATGACCATTTTGATCGCAGGGGGCGGCATTGCTGGCCTCAGCCTTGGTCTGACGCTGCATCAGATCGGGGTGCCGTTCCACATTTTCGAAAGCGCATCCGAAATCAAACCGCTTGGTGTGGGCATCAACCTGCAACCCAATGCGGTGCGCGAACTCATTGATCTGGAGCTTGAGGCAGAGCTGGACGCGATCGGCGTGCAGACCCGGCAATATGGCTTCTATTCGAAGCTGGGCAAGACCATATGGGAAGAGCCGCGGGGCCGATGGGCGGGCTATGCCTGGCCGCAGTATTCCGTTCATCGCGGCGCGCTTCAGGTAATGCTGTATAACGCCCTGCTGGACCGCGCCGGACCCGATTGCATCACCACCGGCGCGCGCGCCATAGGCTTCCGCAACACCGAAACCGGTGCTGAGCTGCTGCTGGAAGGTGGCCGCACTGAAACCGGTGCACTGGTGGTCGCAGCAGATGGCATTCATTCAGCCCTGCGCGCACAAATGGTCCCAAACGAAGGCGCGCCGATCTGGAACGGCCGCATCCTCTGGCGGGCCACGACACAGGCAGATGCGTTCTTTGGCGGCGGTGCCATGGTGATGATCGGGCATGATCACCTGCGTCTGGTCGCCTATCCGATTTCAAACCCGGATCCGAAGACCGGACAGGCACAGATCAACTGGATCGCCGAAAAGAGCTTCGATCCAAGCGCGGACTGGAAGCGTGAGGACTGGAACCGGGCGGCGGATATCAATGACTTCCTGCCCGATTTTGCCGATTGGACATTTGACTGGATCGACGTGCCCGCCCTGATCACCGGGGCCGAAGTGGTTTATGAATACCCGATGGTGGACCGCGACCCGCTGCCGGGCTGGACCCAGGGCAATGTGACCCTGATGGGGGACGCCGCCCATCCGACCTATCCGGTTGGTTCCAACGGGGCCAGCCAGGCGATCATCGATGCGCGGGTTATCGGCGCCAAGATCCTGGAACACGGGCTGACGGGCACCGCCTTGTCCTCGTATGAAGCAGACGTGAGGCCGATCACCACTGCCGTCGGCAAGGCCAACCGCTCGGCCGGTGGCCCGGACGCGGTGCTTCAACAGGTTGAGGATCTGTGCGGCGGGGATTTCAAGGAAATCAACGATGTGATCCCCGTGCACGATCTGGCCGCACATGCCGAGCGCTACAAGCAGATTGCGGGTTTCTCGATCGCGGACCTGAACGCACGCCCCCGGACCATCGAAGCGGGCGCCCGTCTCTGACCTGAAGCGTGGAACTGCCTGCTCTTTTCGGTGGCAGGCGGTTCCACGGACACTTGTCCCATTCCCGTTTCCAGAACGCGGCGCAGCGGGGTTGACATGCCGCTGAATATCGAGATATCTCGATTTATGGACTTGGAGAAAGCAATATCTGCCCTGAACAATCCGATTCGCCGCCAGATTCTGGAATGGCTGAAGGAGCGCTCAAACTTCCCCCCGGCCCTGCCCGGTCACGAAGACCTAGATGGCGTATGTGTTGGCTACATCCAGGAAAAGGCCCAACTCTCGCAGTCCACCATCTCAAATTACATGGGGTTAATGAAACAAGCAGGTTTCGTGATCTCTGAACGCCATGGGCAGTGGACCTTCTACCGACGGGATGAAGAGAACATTCAGGCGTTCTTGTCCGCAATACAATCAGAGCTTCTGAAGGCCTGATCCAAAGCGCATGATCCTGCCAGCGCAGCATACTGGCAAATCACGATGAAATATCGAGATATACCGATGGAGCGAAATGATGACAAAAGACGAAGCGACCAAACTGCTGGCACGTCCGCTAGCCTTGCCGTGCGGGATTCAATTGAAAAACCGATTGGTGAAATCAGCAATGTCGGACTCGCTCGGCGATGGCGCAGGAAACCCGACACGAACACAAATGCGCTTGTATGAAAGGTGGGCGGACGGAGGCGTAGCCCTGTCCGTTATTGGTGAAGTACAGGTTTGTCCCGACTACCCGGAGAAACCCGGCAACCTGGTTCTGGCTCCCGGTGCGGACATCATTGCGCTTCGGGCGCTGGCGAAAAGCGGATCCAAAAACCGCGCCCATATCTGGCCTCAGCTTGGCCATGCTGGCGCGCTGGCGCACGGGCCGATCAGCACGCCCAAAGGGCCTTCTCCGCTGAATGTTGACGGCTTGAATTGCGACGGCATGTCTTTGGAAGAAATCCGTGATCTTCCACGTCTCTACGCACAAGCGGCATCTCTGGCCAAAGAGGCGGGATTCGGTGGCGTCTTGCTCCATGCCGGTCACGGGTTCCTGTTCAGCCAGTTCCTGTCACCTCTGTTCAACCATCGCACAGATGCCTATGGCACCACCGTTGAAAACCGCTTCCGCGTCATTGGTGAGACCATTGCAGCCGTGCGCAACGCCGTAGGTCCAGCCTACCCGATTGGCATCAAAGTCAACTCCACCGACAAGCTTGACGGCGGGCTGACGTTTGCGGATGCGCTGGGTATCGTGAGACTGCTGGACAAGACTTCAATCGATCTGATCGAAGTCAGTGGCGGCACGTATTTTCCCGGTGCAGCCTCAAGCTCTGACAGCGCCCCGGCGTCGGGCGCCTATTTCAGCGAGTTCTCCAAGCGCGCCAAACGGCTGACCACGGTTCCCATTGTCTTGACCGGAGGCATTCAGACGCGTGAGCAAGCCGTTCAGGCCTTGCAAGAGGGCGCGGCAGACGCCATCGGCCTTGCCCGCGCTATGGCACTGAATCCCTCTTTGGCAAACGGTTGGCTGGACGGAAACACAGGTGGTCCTGAATTCCCGACATTTGATACCCCGCCTCAGGGCAGCATTACCGCATGGTATTCGATGCGCTTGACCGCTCTGGGCGAAGACCGCGAACACCAGTTCCACCAAAGCCCGGCAGACGCGCTGGAGGCTTATGAACATCGCGACACACGCCGCTGCGAAATCTGGAAGACGCGTTTCGCCTGAAACCGCCAGTCCGAAGATGGCAAGCCCAGATTGAACCTGAAACGAAAGGCGGCCCTCAGGAGGGCCTGCCTCCAAAGCGGCCTACACGCCGATCACGGCCTGAACCGCGCGCTGCCAGCGTGCGTAGGCGGCCTCTCTGGCATCTGCCGCCATCTGGGGCGTGAACTTCCGATCCAAGGCCCATTTGGCCGCAAACCCTGCCTTATCCGGATAGATGCCCGCCTTCATGCCAGCCAGCCAGGCCGCGCCCAGCGCGGTGGTTTCGGCCATCACGGGCCGGTCGACCGGAGCGCCAAGCAGATCCGACAGGCTTTGCATGGTCCAGTCGCTGGCGGTCATCCCGCCATCCACGCGCAGCGTGACCTGTGTCTCCTGTCCCCAATCGGCGCGCATCGCTTCCCACAGATCGCGGGTCTGGTATCCAACGCTCTGCAACGCGGCGCGGGCAAACTCTGCCGGGCCCGAATTGCGTGTCAGACCAAAGACACCCCCCCGGCAATTGGGGTTCCAATAGGGCGCCCCCAGACCGGTAAAGGCAGGAACCAGAATGACGTCCTGTTCAGGGTCGGCGCCTTTGGCCAGCTCCCCGGATTCGCCGGCGGTCTGGATCACGCCCAGCCCGTCGCGCAGCCACTGCACAGCTGCCCCGGCGATAAAGATCGACCCTTCCAGCGCATAGGTCGGCTTGCCGTCCAGCTGGTAGGCAATCGTGGTCAGCATCCGGTTCTGCGATGTCACCGGCTGATCGCCGGTGTTCAGCAGGGCAAAACAGCCGGTGCCATAGGTCGATTTCATCATCCCCGGTTCAAAACAGGCCTGCCCCACTGTTGCCGCCTGTTGGTCGCCTGCAACCCCAAGGATCGGAATCGCACCGCCCAGCAGATCCGCATCCGTCGTGCCGAATTCTGCCGCGCTATCGCGCACCTCTGGCAACATGCCCATTGGCACTGACAACAGATCGCAGATCTCGGCGCTCCAGGCCCCGGAGCGGATGTCATACATCAGGGTTCGGGCCGCATTGGTGGCGTCCGTGGCGTGTGACGCGCCGCCCGTAAGGCGCCAGATCAGGAAGCTGTCGATGGTGCCGAAAAGCAGCTCCCCCTGCTCTGCCCGTTCTTGTGCACCGGGCACGTTCTGCAGGATCCAGCGCAGTTTGGTGCCCGAGAAATAGGGATCCAGCAACAGCCCGGTCTTGTCCCGGATCATTGGCTCATGTCCGGCGTCTTTCAGCGATGCGCAGTAGTCAGCGGTCCGGCGATCCTGCCAGACGATGGCATTGTGGATCGCTTGCCCTGTCGCCTTGTCCCAGACCACCGTTGTTTCCCGCTGGTTGGTAATACCAATTGCAGCTACAGCGGCCGCCTCTACGCCCTGATCGGCCATGACCTGGCGACATACCGCTAATGTGGTCTGCCAGATCTCCTCGGGGTCGTGCTCAACCCAACCGGCACTTGGGAAATGCTGGGTGAATTCCTGCTGCGCGACACCAGCAACTTGCATGTCCTGATCGAACAGGATTGCCCGCGTCGAAGTCGTTCCCTGGTCAATCGCCAGAACATAGGTCATGTGTCGCCTCCCCTTGCCCTTTGGAAAGCGACTTTAGACACAAACCAAATGGGACGACCAGCCCCTACTAACGCTTTAGTTCAGTGCGGGAATTTCGATATTATCGATCAGGCGGATGCCATCCATCCACGCCGCCGCGCACAATCGGGCCGCTTCGGTTGGGCGGTCCAGCGGTTTGAGATCCGTGGCGCTGGCCAGTTCCAGATACTCGATTTCCGAAAATCCGGCCTGCAAAAGACGCGCACTGGCACGTTCCACAAGATCCGCCAACGCTTCACCCTGTTGCAATCCAGCGGCAATGGCCTGCATCTCGGCATAGAGCCGCGCCGCCTTGTCCAGCGCTTCCTGTGACAGGCGCAGATTGCGGGAGGACATTGCCAGCCCCGATGCCTCACGCACCGTCGGGCAGCCGATCACCTCAATCGGGATATCCAGATCGCGCGCCATGCGTTTGACCACCATCAGCTGCTGATAGTCCTTCTGACCGAAATAGGCCTTATGCGCCCCGGTCTGCAGAAACAGTTTGGCCACAACGGTGGACACACCATCGAAGTGGCCGGGGCGAAACCTGCCCTCCATCACATCCGTCAGCCCCTCCACGGTAACGGTGGTGGCATAGCCTTCGGGATAGATCTGATCCGGGTCCGGGACATAGATCACATCCACGTCAAAGCCTGACAGTTTTTCCGCATCCTCAAGCTCGGTCCGCGGATAATTCGCCAGATCTTCGGGATTGTTGAACTGCTTGGGGTTCACGAAAATGGTCACAACAACGCGGTCGCATTCAGCGCAGGCGGCCTCGACCAGAGACAGATGTCCGGCGTGCAACGCCCCCATGGTGGGAACCACCCCAACGGTTTCGCCTGCCCGGATCCAGTCCGCGTGCAGCGCACGCAGGTCCGCCAACCGGCGTAGAATAGGAGCTGTCATGGTTTATCCCTTGCTCGGTGCCTGATCGGCAAAGACATGTTCTGCGGCCGGGAACGCACGGGCGCGCACTTCGGCGGCATATTCCGCGATGGCCGTTTCAGCAAGTGGGCCCAGTTCCGCGTATCGCTTCACGAACTTCGGTTTGAACGCGGTGAAGAAGCCGACCATGTCATCAACCACCAGGATCTGACCGTCACACCCGGCTGAGGCTCCGATCCCGATGGTGGGAATGGGCAGCTCTGCGGTGACCCGGTCGGCCAGGGTCTGCGGAACCTTCTCCAGCACCACGGCAAAAGCGCCGGCGTCGGACACGGCCTGGGCATCAGCCAGAACCGCCTCTGCCTGCTCATCCCGTCCCTGCACCTTGTATCCGCCCAAGGTGTTGATCGACTGAGGTGTCAGCCCGATATGGGCCATCACCGGGATGCCCCGCTTGACCAGGAATCGGATCGTGGGCGCCATTTCCACGCCGCCTTCCAGCTTGACCGCCGCCGCACCGGTTTCAGCCATCAGCCGCGCGGCATTGCGGAACGCCTGTTCGGGCCCTTCCTCATAGCTGCCGAAAGGCATGTCGATGACCAGCATCGCCTTTTCCAACCCGCGGGCCACGGCCTGACCGTGCAGGATCATCATCTCCATCGTGACACCCAGCGTGGAGGGCAGCCCGTGCAACACCATGCCGACGCTGTCACCGACCAGCACGAAATCACAATGCGCATCCATCAACCGGGCCATCGGCGTTGTATAGGCCGTCAGGCTGACAATGGGGGTCTTACCCTTGAGGGCGCGAATGTCGTCGGCATTGGGGGCCGATTTACGGGCAGTGGCGCTCATTTCATTCCTGTTCGCGGTTGGAAATGCTGCGGTGTAGCAATTTACGCCCCGTCGATCCAGTGCGCGAAATGTCCCGACAGGCTTGATTACGTGGCGCAATGGGGGAACACTCTCCTTAAACGCGTCGGATCACAGGCGCGCTTTCAACCAAACGGGGAGAAAAACAATGTCATTCAGATCAGTTGTTATAACCACCAGTTCCGCCCTTGCGCTGAGCGCAGGCATGGCAATGGCCAATTCTTCGGTCACCGTAGGCATGCAGCTTGAACCGCCGCATCTGGACCCGACCAGCGCCGCAGCAGGCGCCATCGACTCGGTTCTGTACTCCAACGTGTTCGAAGGTCTGACCCGCTTCATGGGCGACGGCTCCGTCGTGCCCGGCCTGGCCAAGAGCTGGGACATCTCCGCAGATGGCAAGACCTACACCTTCCACCTGCAGGACGGGGTGATGTTCCATGACGGCTCCGCAATGGATGCCGAGGACGTCAAGTTCAGCCTGGACCGCGCCCGCGCCGAAGACAGCACCAATGCACAGAAAGCCCTGTTTGCCGGCATAAGCGACGTGATGGTGGTTGATCCGCTCACCGTGAAGGTCAGCCTGTCGGAACCCAACGGCAACTTCCTGTTCAACATGGCCTGGGGCGACGCGGTGATCGTTGCGCCCGAAAGCATCGGCGACATCAAGACCAACCCCGTGGGCACCGGTGCATTCAAATTCGCAGGCTGGGTCCAGGGCGATCGCATCGACCTGGAGAAGAACGCCTCCTACTGGGGCACCCCGGCGGTTCTGGACAAGGCCAGCTTCAAGTTCATTTCCGACCCGACCGCCGCTTTCGCGGCGATGATGGCCGGGGATATCGATGCCTTCAGCGGCTTCCCGGCGCCGGAAAACCTGCCGCAGTTCGAAGCGGACCCCCGGTTCCAGGTTCTGGTCGGCTCGACTGAGGGTGAAACGATCCTGTCCACCAACAACAAGCAACCGCCCTTCGACAATCCGAAAGTGCGCGCTGCGCTGGCCCATGCGATTGACCGTCAGGCCATCGTGGACGGGGCGATGTTTGGATATGGCACGCCGATTGGCACCCATTTCGCGCCGCACAATCCGGCCTATATCGATCTGACGGCGCAATCTGCCTATGATCCGGACAAGGCCAAGGCGCTGCTGGCCGAGGCCGGGTTCCCCGACGGCTTTGAAACCACGCTGCATCTGCCGCCTCCGTCTTATGCCCGTCGGGGTGGCGAAATCATCGCAGCCCAGCTGGCACAGGTTGGCATCAAGGCCGAAATCACCAATGTGGAATGGGCCCAATGGCTGGAAACGGTCTTCCGCGGCAAGAACTTCGGCCTGACCATCGTCAGCCATACCGAACCGATGGACATCGGCATCTATGCCCGGCCGGAATACTATTTCCAGTATGACAACAAGGCGTTCCAGGATCTGATGACCGAGCTGAACAGCACCACGGATCCGGCCAAGCGGACCGAGATGCTTCAAACCGCGCAACGGATCATCGCTGACGACCACGTCAACGGTTATCTGTTCCAGCTTGCCGCACTGAGCGTTGCAAAGGCGGACCTGCAGGGTCTGTGGGCCAATGCCCCAACCCAGGCCACCGATCTGACCGCGGTCAGCTGGTCCAAGTAAACCGCACGCGCACGGCACATGGGAAAGCCGCTCTTCGGGGCGGCTTTTCTTATTGCCCGGTTAATGCACGACCGCGATCAATGGGCTGCGGATTGACCCACTCCATCCACACTTTAAGGTGGTAGGCGAAGTAGGATTTTCTTGTTTCAAGGAGCTTTAGAGCATGCCCGCCATGTCGACGGACAAATCCCTGTCCCTTGCACGCAAAGCCGTAAAAGCTAACGACTGGCCAACTGCTCACCACCATTGCCAAACGGTGTTGGAGAAGTTTCCCAAAAACAAGAAAGCCGCGCAGATCCTGTTGGCAATGAAACCGCACGCCGTGCCCGCGTTGTTGAAAGAGGCGCAGGCCGCCCAGCAAAGGCAAGATTGGGCCACCTCCGAAAGCCATCTTGAGGCCGCCGCCGGAATCGCGCCTGAACTGCCCGAAATCCGACTTGCTCTGGCGACCTGTCAGCTGGAAGTGGGAAAATTCCCGGCCGCTTTGCAGAACGCAGAAAGGGTCCTCAAGCAGCGGTCTGACCATCCGGGGGCGCTGAATACCAAAGGCCGTGCGCTGCGGGAAATGGGCCGCGGGGCTGAGGCCGAACAGGCCTTTGGCGCGGCTTTGGGACACGGAAAGTCAGACGTGCAAACCTGGAGCAACCTGGGTGTGTTGGCCCGCGCGCAGGGCGACCGCGCACATGCAAAAGACTGCTTTGAACGCGCGCTGAAGCTGGATCCCGGATCGGCCACGCTGCATCACAGTCTTGCGCAAGCACTGGAAGAAGACGCGACACAGGATCATGTCAGGGACATGCAGGCCGTCCTTGCGACAAAGAACAAGGATGACCCCGCAACAGCGCCGCTACATTTCGGACTGTTCAAACTGCTGGACACTCTGAACGACCATGAACAGGCATTTTCCCATCTTGAACGTGGCAACACGCTGGCCCGAGCAGCCCATGGCACAGATTTCGATCAATTTGCGCTTCCTTTCGCTTTGACGAAAGCACTGTTCACCGAACAGGTCGCACCCACGCCCTATGAAGGGTCGCTACGGCCGATCTTTGTCATCGGACTGCCCCGTACCGGTACAAGTCTGGTGGAACGCATTCTGTCGCGCGCCGACGGAACCCAGCCTTGTGGCGAGCTTACGGTGGTGCAGAATGCCATCTCCAAACTGCTCAAGACCGTGATGTCCCGAACGGAGAAAGCACTGAATGCAGACGACATTGCTTGGCTGCAATCGGAGTTGACCAAAGGGTACGCGGATTACTCTGACGGCAGTCCCGTACTGATCGACAAGAACCCGTTGAACTTTCGCTGGGTCGGCTTCCTAGCCACCGCGTTCCCGCAGGCGAAATTCGTTCATGTCTCACGCGATCCGATGGCTGTGGCCTGGTCTTTGTATAGTCGTCTTTTTGCCGGTGCAGGCAATGGATTCGCCTATGATAACGGGGATATAGCCCGCTTCATGATTCTGCACCGGGACCTGATGGACCATTGGCATTCCGTCTGCCCCGGCCGTGTATTCGAACTGCCGTATTCCGAGCTTGTTTCCGACACTGCGACCACCACCAAAGCGTTGGCCGCAGCGGTTGAACTGGACTGGAGCGAGGATTGGCTGTCACCGGAAAAGTCGCAGTCACAGGTCCTGACTGCCAGCTCCAACCAGGTGACGAAACCCATTTATTCCGGCAGCGACAGGGCCTGGACCGACTACGAAAACCAGCTTGCGCCGCTGCAGGCCGCTTTGAAATCCGCCAGCCTGATCTGAGCCGAAACGCACCGGTTCCAAGGGCCGTTTGGTACGGAACCGGATCAAACGAAATCATTCGTACTAACTTTTTAGTTTGACAAGAAACGCAAGTATATGAAAGCTAGATGACAGTCAGGCGCCAAGGATGACCTGATACAACACACCTCAGGGAGGAGGAAAGATGCGCAAGTATCTTCTATCCGCGGTAGCGGCGACAGCCGTGATCGCGGCATCTGCGGTTCAGGCCGACGAAGCCGCCGCAAAGAAATGGATTGATGAGGAGTTCCAGCCCTCGGTCCTGAACAAGGACGAACAGCTGGCGGAAATGCAGTGGTTCATCAACGCCGCCGCGCCGTACAAGGGCATGGAAATCAACGTCCTGTCCGAAGGCATTCCGACGCACAGCTATGAATCCGAAGTTCTGACAAAAGCCTTTGAAGAAATCACCGGTATCAAGGTCAACCACCAGATCCTGGGCGAAGGTGAGGTCGTTCAGGCGGTTCAGACCCAGATGCAGACCAAGCGGAACCTGTATGATGCCTATGTCAACGACTCGGATCTGATCGGCACCCATTCGCGCCTGCAACTGGCGTATAACCTGACCGACATGATGGCGGGCGATTTCGCCAGCGTGACCAACCCGGGCCTGGACCTGGATGATTTCATGGGCACCCAGTTCACCACCGGCCCGGATGGCGATCTGTACCAGCTGCCCGACCAGCAGTTCGCGAACCTTTACTGGTTCCGCAAGGACTGGTTCGACCGCGAAGACTTGAAGGCCGCCTTCAAGGAAAAATACGGCTATGACTTGGGCGTTCCGGTCAACTGGTCCGCTTACGAAGACATTGCCGAATTCTTCTCGAACGATGTGAAGAACATCGACGGCGTCGATATCTATGGCCACATGGACTACGGCAAGCGCGCGCCCGACCTGGGCTGGCGGATGACAGACGCCTGGCTGTCGATGGCGGGTGCCGGCTCCAAGGGCGAACCGAACGGTGTGCCGATTGACGAATGGGGCATCCGCATGGAAGCGGGCTCGTGCAACCCCGCCGGTGCAAGCGTGACCCGCGGTGGTGCAGCAAACGGTCCGGCCGCGGTCTATGCGATCCGCAAATGGGACGAATGGCTGCGCAACTACGCGCCTCCGGGAGCGGCAAGCTTCGACTTCTACCAATCGCTGCCCGCGCTGAGCCAGGGCAACGTCGCCCAGCAGATCTTCTGGTACACCGCGTTTACCGCCGACATGGTGAAGCCGCAGTCCGAAGGCAACAACACCGTTGACGCCGACGGCAATCCGCTGTGGCGCATGGCCCCCAGCCCGCATGGCCCCTATTGGGAAGAAGGCCAGAAGGTTGGTTATCAGGACGTTGGATCCTGGACCATCCTGAAGTCCACCCCGCTGGATCGTGCCCAGGCCGCCTGGCTCTATGCACAGTTCGTCGTGTCCAAAACCGTGGACGTGAAGAAATCCCATGTGGGTCTGACCTTCATCCGCGACAGCTCGGTCAATCACGAGAGCTTCTCGCAGCGCGCCTCGAAACTGGGGGGTCTGGTTGAATTCTACCGCTCCCCGGATCGCGTCGCATGGTCGCCGACCGGCATCAACGTTCCGGATTATCCGAAGCTGGCCCAGATCTGGTGGCAGCAGATCGGTGACGTGAACTCGGGCGCCTTCACCCCGCAGGAAGCGATGGACCGTCTGGCCGAAGAAATGGACACCGTCATGGCCCGGATGCAGCGCGCTGACGAAGGTGCAAACATCTACGGTGGCTGCGGCCCGCGCCTGAACGAAGAGCGTGACGCAGAATGGTGGTTCGCCAACGGCGGCGCCAAGCCGAAGCTGGCAAACGAAAAGCCGCAGGGTAAGACCGTGAACTATGATGCTCTGGTCGCCCGCTGGGCCCAGCAGTAACAGGGTCTCCCTGTCGGGCTGAGCTGCACGTCGCTTGGCCCGCTCACCCCGGAGATTTGGCGGTCTCCGGGGTGTCATTTCCCCAAAGGGCGTCCAGAACGCTTGAACACCAGCGTCGGAAAGTCACGACCAAATGGCACTTGAACTCAAAGCCGTAACAAAACGCGTTGGCGCACAGACGCACATCAAAGAAACCTCTCTTGTTCTGGAAACCGGACATTTCAACGTGTTGCTGGGGGCCACCGGGTCCGGCAAGACGTCGCTGATCAAGATGATGGCCGGACTGGACCCGATTGCCAGCGGGCAAGTCATCATGGATGGTCAGGATGTCACCCGGCTGAGCACCCAGAAGCGCAACATCAGCTTGGTCCACCAGTTCTTCATCAACTACCCCCATATGACCGTTTTCGACAACATCGCCTCCCCGCTGCGGGTTGCAGGCATGGCAAAGTCGGAAATCGAAGGCCGTGTTGAACACGCGGCAGACATCCTGAAGCTGCGGCCCATGCTGCACCGCCGCCCGCATGAGCTGTCGGGTGGACAGCAGCAGCGCACCGCGCTGGCCCGCGCTATTGCGAAAGAATCGAAAGCGGTCTTCCTGGATGAGCCGCTGGCAAACCTGGACTACAAACTGCGCGAAGAACTGCGCGACCAGTTGCCGGACCTGTTTGCCGGGCGCGGAGCAGTGGTGGTCTATGCCACCTCAGAACCGGAAGAGGCGCTGCTGCTTGGGGGCCGCACCGCACTGATGGAAGACGGACGGGTCACCCAGTTCGGCGACACCTCTTCGATTTATCGCAACCCGGCCAATGTGCTTGCGGCGCGTGTCTTCTCGGATCCGCCGATCAACACCGCCGAGATCATCAAGCAGGGCGACCTGGCGGTTCTGAATGCCGGCGTCAGCTGGACGCTGGAGGGCGCGGCGCGCAATCTGTCCGATGGGGCCTATACCCTGGCGATCCGACCGCACCACGTCGTGCCGGTCACAACCAACAAAACCACCGTACATCTGACCGGCCGCGTGCAGGTGACCGAACTCTCCGGCTCGGAAAGCTCTGCCCATTTTGAAATGGGAACCGGAAGCTGGGTTTCGCTCTCTGCCGGGGTTCACCCCTATGAGGTCGGCGAGGTGCATGAATTCTTCTTTGATCCCGCAGAGTGCTACTTCTTCGCACCTGACGGAACCCGCGTGGCGTGAGGCAAACATGGCGAAGATCACACTTTCAAAGCTGCGTCACAGCTATTACCCGAACCCGTCTCAACCTTCGGACTATGCGCTGAAGGAAATCGATCTGGACTGGACCGATGGGGGTGCTTATGCGCTGCTGGGTCCGTCGGGGTGTGGCAAGTCCACCCTGCTGAACATCATATCCGGCCTTCTGGTCCCGTCCGAAGGGCGGATCCTGTTCGACGGGCAGGATGTCACAGAACTGCCGCCCGACAAGCGCAATATCGCGCAGGTGTTCCAGTTTCCGGTCATCTACGACACCATGACCGTCTACGACAATCTGGCCTTTCCGCTGCGCAATCGCGGCCGGTCCGAGGACGTGGTGAAAACCCGCGTGACGGCGATTGCCGAAATGCTTGAACTGACCGAGATGCTGGACACCCGCGCGGCGGGGCTGTCACCGGACAACAAGCAGAAGATCTCGATGGGGCGCGGACTGGTCCGCGAGGACGTCAATGTCGTGATGTTCGACGAACCCCTGACGGTGATCGACCCGCATCTGAAGTGGAAACTGCGGTCCAAGCTCAAGGAACTGCACCAGCGCGTCAAAGCAACGATGATCTATGTGACCCATGACCAGACGGAGGCGCTGACCTTTGCCGATCAGGTGGTCGTCATGCAAGAGGGTGAAATCGTCCAGATCGGCACCCCCGTGGAACTGTTCGAACGTCCCGCCCATACATTTGTGGGCCATTTCATCGGCTCCCCCGGAATGAACGTCCTGCCCTGCCAAGTTGAAGATGGGGTCGCCTTCTTCAACGGAACCCCTGTTCCGCTGGAAGGGCCGATCAAGGGCGAGGCAGACGGCAAGACCGAAATCGGCATCCGGCCTGAATTCGTCTCGCTGTCAGAAACCGGCCTTCCTGCGCAGGTGACAAAGGTGTCCGATGTCGGACGCCACACGGTTCTGGAATGCCGCGTCGCCGACACCCGGATCAACGCAATCGTGGAAGGGTCCCCACCCGCAGTCGGAAGCGAGGTCCACCTGAATTTCCGACGTGACCAGACCCGGCTTTATGTCGACAGCTGGATCGCCACCACCTCGCAGGAGGATGCCGCATGAAGACCGAAAATCAAAAGGCCTGGCTCTTTGTTCTGCCGGTTCTGCTGCTGGTCGCGTTCAACGCGCTGATCCCGATGATGACCGTGGTCAACTACTCGGTGCAGGAAACCTTCGGTGACAACATCTTCTTCTGGCAGGGGCTGGACTGGTTCGAGCAGATCCTGCGCTCTGATCGCTTTCACGCAGCCCTTGGGCGTCAGTTCCTGTTCACCTTCCTGATCCTGATCATCGAAGTTCCCCTTGGTATTGCCATTGCGCTGTCGATGCCGCGCAAGGGGTTCTGGGTACCGGTCTGCCTGGTCACCATGGCCCTGCCCATGCTGATCCCGTGGAACGTGGTGGGTGCAATGTGGAACATCTTCACCCTGCCCGACATCGGTCTGCTCGGGTATTTCATGAACCACGTGCTGGGCATCTCCTATGACATGACCCAGGATCCGCTGGCCGCCTGGATCACCATTGTCACGATGGATGTCTGGCACTGGACATCGCTTGTGGTGCTGCTCAGCTATGCGGGTCTGGTGTCCATTCCGGACGCCTATTACCAAGCGGCCAAGATTGACGGCGCGTCGAACTGGTCCGTGTTCCGCTACATCCAGCTGCCAAAGATGAAGACCGTGCTGACCATCGCGATCCTTCTGCGCTTCATGGACAGTTTCAACATCTACACCGAGCCATTCGTGCTGACCGGTGGTGGGCCCGGCAACTCCACGACGCTGCTGTCCATCGATCTGGTCAAGATCGCTCTGGGTCAGTTTGACCTTGGTCCCGCCGCCGCAATGTCGCTCATTTACTTCGCCATCACCTTGCTCGTCAGCTGGCTGTTCTACACGCTGATGACCAAAGATGATCTGAACTGAGGATCCCGACCGATGCAGAAACGATCCATCGTCCCCATCGTCTATATCCTGTTCCTGTTGCTCCCGATCTATTGGCTCGTGGCCATGAGCTTCAAGACAACCAATGAAATCCTGTCAGGGTTCTCGCTGTTCCCGCAGACTTTCACGCTGGAGAACTACAAGACGATCTTCACCGATCCCAGCTGGTACTGGGGCTACGTGAACTCCATCCTCTACGTGTCGATCAACACCGTGATCTCAGTCGCCGTCGCCCTGCCAGCCGCCTATGCGTTTTCGCGCTACCGGTTCCTGGGCGACAAGCAGCTGTTCTTCTGGCTGCTGACCAACCGCATGGCACCTGCGGCCGTGTTTGCGCTGCCGTTCTTCCAGCTCTATTCCGCCGTGGGTCTCTTTGACACCCATCTGGCTGTGGCGATGGCGCATTGCCTGTTCAACATTCCGCTGGCCGTCTGGATCCTGGAGGGCTTCATGGGCGGCGTGCCCAAGGAACTGGACGAAACCGCCTATGTGGACGGCTATTCCTTCCCCCGGTTCTTCGCCACGATCTTCGTCCCTGCGATCAAGGCCGGCGTGGGTGTTGCTGCCTTCTTCTGCTTCATGTTCAGCTGGGTCGAGCTGCTGCTGGCGAAGACCCTGACCGCAGTGGACGCGAAACCCATTGCTGCAACCATGACCAAGACCGCCTCCAGCGCGGGCTATGAACTGGGCCTACTGGCTGCGGCCGGGACCCTGACCATCATTCCGGGCGCCATCGTGATCTGGTTTGTCCGCAACTACATCGCGAAGGGCTTCGCGATGGGGAGGGTTTGATATGTTGTCCTGGATGGCATGGACCTGGCCAACCGCGTTGGTTTTCATCGGTATTTTCACCGCGATCGGCAGCTTGATTGCTATCGAGATCCGTCACCCCGGAGGCGACGAACGCAAGGGCGTGCTGGGGCTGGTCACCACTCGCGGGGATCGCCTGTTCATCAGCCTGCTGGGAACAAGCTACATCTTTCTGGCGTGGCTGGGATTGTTCGGGATGCCCTTGTGGGCCCCATTGGGCGCCTCGATCGCCTGGGGAATCTTCTGCTTCTGGAAAGTTTAGGGCGCATGCGACGAATTGCGCCAAGACCCCGAAAAACGGAGCTCCTAAGAAAATAGTTTGCAACACCCCCCTCTTTGCCTAGCATTGACCTGTAATCCAGGAACCGGACCCGCCAATAGATGCGCAGAAAACAGGAAAAGACCCTTCTGACCGAGGTTGAGCTCGAGTTCATGAACGTCGTCTGGGAAACCGGCGGCGGAACCGTGCGCGATATTCTTGCGCAGCTCAACAAGGTCCAGGAACGCGCATACACATCCGTGGCGACAGTCCTAAAAATCATGGAGCAAAAAGGGTTTCTGACCAGCGAACGTGCCGACCGCGCGCTGGTTTACCGTCCGGCCATTCCAAAGGCCGATTACCAGAAGACAACCCTTAAGAACCTTTCGAGCAAGCTCTTTAACGACACGCCCGCCGCGCTGGTTGCCCGACTCGTCGATGACGAAGACGTAACCAACGGGATGTTGGAGGAGATGCGGGCGCTGTTGGATGAAAGGTTGGGGGATCATGGAACCTGATATTCTGCTGAACGCCTATTTGGATCTGAACCTGCTGCTGATTGCAGGAACGGTGATCTGGTGCGGGATCAGATGGGTTCTCCGACGAAGCGAACTGGCAACTGCATATCTGCCGCAGCTCAGGTTGCTGAATGGCCTGACGGCGCTGCTGGCGATGACCCCGCTGATGATCGTGGCCTTCACCACCTGGATTGTCGCCCATCCTCCGAACCTGTCGGACATGCTGGTGTCTCAGTACCTGCAGGGCAATGTCAGCCTCACGGCCACCCAGCTGGAAACCCTCCTTGGCCTGCGTGAAAGCCTGGTCCGCGACCTGCTGACCCAGCGCGCACTCTGGGCTCAGGCGGTGTATTGGATCTGTATCGCGGGCTTTGTGTTGTGCCTGCTGCATCTGGTCGTGTCCGTCGCGCGGCTGCGCCACAGCCTGTCCGGCACGTTCCTCTGGAAGAAACTCGGACGGGTGGAACTGCGCGTCAGCGACACCGCGCGCGTGGCCTTTTCGACCCGCGGATTTCGCACGCTCTACGTGGTGCTGCCACAAGAGCTGCTGTCCAACCCGCGGGATCTGAACCTGACCATCAGCCATGAGCTGCAGCATTTCCGGCAGCGCGACATCGAGTGCGAATTCCTACTTGAGATGCTGCGCCCGCTGCTGTTCTGGAACCCTGCCTTCTATGTCTGGCGACGCGAAATCCGGATCCTACGCGAATATGCCTGCGATCAGGCGCTTACCAGCCGGCGGAACTTTGACGTCCGTGGCTATTGCGAATGCCTGATCCGGGCCTGTCACGCGGCGGCCCAGGAGCGCGTGTTCTTTACCCGGCGCAGCCCGGCCGTTGCGCTGGTGGATCGTCGTGAAACCCGGCATCGCAGCACCCTGAACCGCCGTATTCTGGCGGCGACGGCCACGCCTCCGGCCGCAGAGCAAAAGATGGGCTGGACGATGGTGTCCGGCCTTCTGGTGGGCAGCGTGCTGATCACGGCGATGTTGATCCAGCGGCCCAGCGACTGGAGCCAGGACCGCCTGATGCTGTCGACCATCGTCAACCTGGAGCGCTTGGCAACCCGCAACTCGCAACCGGTATCGGCGTTCCAATCGGGCTTTGTAACGGCGTCGCAGTAACAGGCCGCCCGCGCCATGCAGGCTTGTGTCCCGCCACGCAACGCGGGATAGTCCGGACACGCTTTCACTGGACCTCATCGCACGCCACATGCTCGCCCGCTTCATCACTCTGATTGCCGCTGTGCTGGCTTTTGTGGCCAGCACCGCTCAGGCCGAGCGGATCACCGTGTTTGCGGCGTCCAGCCTGAAGAACGCGCTGGAGGAGATCGCCGCTGAGTTTGATGCTGATACCGGGCACAAAACGCTGTTGTCCTTTGCCGGATCATCCGCGTTGGCCCGGCAGATACAGCTGGGCGCGCCGGCGGATGTCTTCATCTCTGCCAGCCCCGACTGGATGGATCTGCTTGAACAGGGCGGTGAGATTGATGCCGCCTCACGTTTTGATCTGTTGGAAAACGATCTGGTGCTGATCGCGCCTGCTGGCACCCCAGCCGAAGTCGATTTGCAGAACCCGGCAGAGCTGGAGCAGCTGATTGGTGATACCCTGCTGTCGATGGCGCTGGTCGAAGCGGTGCCCGCGGGCATCTATGGCAAAGCCGCGCTTGTTTCCCTTGGCCTGTGGGACCGGGTTGCCCCAAATGTCGTGCAGACCAGCAATGTACGCGCTGCACTGGCACTGGTTTCGCTGGGCGAAGTTCCCTTTGGCATCGTCTATGCGTCAGACGCTTTGGCCGATTCACGGGTCACACTGGTTGGGGCATTTCCCACTGATACGCATCCCGACATCGTTTATCCTGCTGCGCGCGTTCAAAGCAGCAAGGTCCCGGCTGCCCAAGACTTTTTGAACTACCTCGCCACACCAGATAGCGAACGGATCTTTGAAAACCATGGTTTTCAGATCCCTCAAAGGCCGCAATGACGATGTTGGATTGGCTTGGCCCCAATGAATGGCAAACGGTCCTGCTGTCGCTCAGGGTCTCGTTCTGGGCGATTGTCATCACCCTGCCGTTTGGCATTCTGACCGCCTATGCGTTGGCGCGCTGGGATTTCCCGTTGAAATCGCTGCTCAATGGGCTGGTTCACCTGCCGCTTATCCTGCCGCCAGTGGTGACCGGCTATCTGCTACTTCTGACCTTCGGCCGGCAGGGTCCGATTGGCAGCATTCTGGACGATTTCGGCATTGTCTTGGCCTTTCGCTGGACCGGCGCGGTTCTGGCGGCGGCCGTCATGGCCTTCCCGCTGATGGTCCGGTCGATCCGCCTGTCCATCGAAGCGGTTGATCCCAAGCTGGAACAGGCCAGCGCCACCCTTGGCGCCTCACGGCTCTGGGTGTTCGCTCTGATCACCCTGCCGCTGATCACCCCCGGCATCCTGGCCGGAGCCATCCTTGGCTTTGCCAAGGCGATGGGCGAATTCGGCGCAACCATCACCTTTGTTTCCAGCATTCCCGGTCAGACCCAGACCCTGCCTTCGGCTATTTACGCCTTCCTTCAGGTTCCCGGCGGCGAAGGCTCGGCCCTCAAGCTGGTGGTGATTTCCGTGGTCGTCGCCATGGGGGCGTTGCTGCTGTCCGAGTATCTTGGTCGCAGGATCGCCCGCCGGGTTGCCGGTCATTCCCCAGAAGCTTAAACTGCGCCCTCGAATAGTTGACGATTTGAATTCGCAGGTTTCCAGTGTTCGAACAAATTCTCACGGGCATTCTCGTGCTCGGGCTGATCTTTCAGGCGTCGGGTTTTCTGGTGCGCGACGAACTTGTGCTGCGTTTGCTGGTGATCGTCGGCATGAGCTGCGACATCGCCTTCTACGCCTTGCAACCGATCCCCATTCTGCAATCGGTCGCCACCAATGGCCTGCTGGTTGCGATTAACCTGTACCTTGTCACGCTGATCGTTCTGGAGCGCACGACCCTTGCGATGGGTGAGACAGAGAAAGAGCTGTTTTCCCATTTCCCAACGCTGCGCCCCGGACAGTTCCGGCGAATCCTGAAGCACGCCACATGGCGCACCACTGAGGAGGATCAAACCCTGCTGTTGGAGGGGCGTCCGGCGGAGTCGCTGTTTTTCGTTTTCGCAGATCGGTTCGAGGTCGAAAAGCGCGGGCGCTGCTATGGCGCACAGGGTCCCGCATTCGTGGGGGAACTGGTGTTCCTGCGGGGCGGCGAATCCAGCGCGTCGGTACATGTTCCCGGCGGCACCCGATATGTGGAATTCAACAGCGCCGGATTGAAGCGCGCCATGCGCCGCTCGGCCCCCTTGCACAACGCCATGCTGGCGCTCTTCGGCAATGACCTGGCCGAAAAAGTTGCCCGCAGCGTCCCGATCGAGGCGGATATTGCGCGTTCACCCGGCGTCGCGATGTCCAACGGATCTGCGGCGGCTGAATAGAAAAACCCGCACCTTTCGGCGCGGGTTCCAAAGGTTATCTATCAGGCTTTAGTGCACGACCGCGTCATCCGGTCTGGGCCGTTCCGAGCTGCCAACCCGATCCCCGATGATCAGCCCTTCTGCCCCGGCAGAGACCGGCACCACGCTGCCGTCCTTGATCTCACCCCCCAGCAGCAGCTCTGCCAGCGGGTTCTGCAAGGCGCGCTGGATCACACGCTTCAACGGACGGGCCCCGAACACCGGATCATAGCCTTCGTTGGCCAGCCATTTCTTTGCATCCTCATCCAGCTCAAGCTGGATCTTGCGATCCGCCAGACGCTTTTTCAGGCGCGCCAGCTGAATGTCGACAATGCCGTCCATGTCACCGCGGGCCAGGCGATCAAAGATGATCGTCTCATCCAGACGGTTCAGGAATTCAGGCCGGAAATGCGCCTTGACCGCATCCATCACGTCGCGACGCGCATCGCTGGCATCCGCCCCCTCGGGCAGCTGGCTGAGCGCCTGCGCCCCAAGGTTCGAGGTCAGCACGATCAGCGTCTGCTTGAAGTCAACGGTCCGCCCCTGACCATCGGTCAGAACCCCGTCATCCAGAACCTGCAACAGCACGTTGAACACATCCGGGTGGGCCTTTTCGACCTCATCGAACAGGACGACCTGATAGGGACGCCGCCGCACGGCTTCGGTCAGAACCCCGCCTTCGTCATAACCGACATAGCCCGGAGGCGCACCGATCAGCCGCGCAACGCTGTGCTTTTCCATGAATTCGGACATGTCGATCCGCACCATGGCTGCGTCGTCGTCAAACAGGAAGTCGGCCACCGCCTTGGTCAGCTCAGTCTTGCCGACGCCGGTCGGGCCAAGGAACAGGAAGCTACCCAAGGGCCGGTTTTCGTCGTTCAGACCCGCACGGGCGCGACGGACCGCATTGGCAACCGCCGTCACGGCAGCATTCTGACCGATCACCCGGCGATGCAGGTCATCTTCCATGCGCAAGAGCTTCTCCCGCTCTCCTTCCAGCATCTTGCTGGTGGGGATACCCGTCCAACGCTCGACCACGGCGGCAATCTGTTCGGGGCGCACCGCCTCTTCGACCATCATGCCGTTGTCTTCGCGGCTCTCGGCCTCGGCCAACTTCTTTTCCAGCTCGGGAATGACGCCATAAGACAGCTCACCGGCCTTGGCCAGGTTGCCTTCGCGCTTGGCGATTTCCAGATCGGCACGCGCCTTGTCCAGCTGTTCCTTCAGATCCCGCGCCCCCGCCAGCTTGTCCCGCTCGGCCTGCCACTGGGCGGTCATCTCGGCGGATTTCTCCTGCAGCTCCGACAGGTCCTTCTGCAGGGTTTCCAGACGATCGCGCGAGGCTGCGTCATCTTCCAGCTTCAGTGCTTCCTCTTCGATCTGCATCTGCAGGATCTGCCGGTCCAGCGCATCCAGCTCTTCGGGCTTGCTGTCAACTTCCATGCGCAGGCGCGATGCGGCTTCGTCCACCAGGTCGATGGCCTTGTCCGGCAGGAAGCGGTCGGTGATGTAGCGATGCGACAGGGTGGCGGCGGACACCAGCGCCGAATCCGAGATGCGGACCCCGTGGTGCAGCTCGTATTTTTCCTTGATGCCGCGCAGGATGCTGACGGTGTCTTCGACCGTTGGTTCAGTCACCATGACCGGTTGGAACCGGCGGGCCAGCGCTGCGTCCTTTTCCACGTATTTGCGGTATTCATCCAGGGTGGTGGCGCCGATGCAGTGCAGCTCACCGCGGGCCAGTGCAGGTTTGATCAGGTTGGCCGCATCCATGGCGCCATCGGATTTACCCGCCCCCACAAGGGTGTGCATTTCGTCGATGAACAGAATAATCTCGCCCGCCGCCTGCGTGACCTCGGTCAGCACGGATTTCAGGCGCTCTTCGAACTCGCCCCGGTACTTCGCGCCCGCAATCAGAGCGCCCATGTCCAGCGCCAGCAGCTTCTTGTCGCGCAGGGATTCGGGCACATCGCCATTGATGATCCGCAGGGCCATGCCCTCGGCAATTGCGGTCTTGCCCACGCCTGGCTCACCGATCAGAACCGGATTGTTCTTGGTCCGGCGGCTCAGCACCTGCATCGCGCGGCGAATTTCGTCATCCCGACCGATGATCGGGTCAATCTTGCCCTCACGGGCGGCTTCGGTCAGGTCGTGGGCATATTTGCTCAGCGCCTCATAGCCGTCTTCGGCCGATGCGGTGTCAGCGGTCCGCCCCTTGCGGATGTCGTTGATTGCTTCGTTCAGCTTCTGGGCCGAAACCTTGCCGGCCTCCAGCGCGTCCTTGGCCTTGGATTTGACCATGCACAGCGCCATCAGCACCCGTTCAACGGGGACAAAGCTGTCACCAGCCTTCTGTGCCAGCTGCGCGGCCTCATCCAGAACCTTGGCGGTCTGGTTGCCCATATAGATCTGACCGGCATCGCCGCCGACCTTGGGCTGTTTGCTCAGCGCCAGTTCAAGCTCTTCAACCACGCGCGTCGGCTGTCCGCCCGCGCGGGTGATCAGGTTGCTTGCCAGCCCCTGCTCGTCATCCATCAGTGCTTTGAGAATATGTTCGGGAACCAGTCGCTGATGTCCCTCGCGCATCGCAATGGTCTGCGCCGCCTGCACGAATCCCCGTGCCCGCTCGGTGAACTTGTTCAAGTCCATCTTTCTCTCCTTTTTCAAGCGCCCGGTCTTGGATGTGCGCCCGCTTTGCGGCACGCCCCGGTTCGGGCCTCGCATTCAATTTGGGGAATGCCGGGCCGGGGTTCAAGACCCGTATCACGGGAATCCGACGAGACACCCAGCTTCGCGAAGTTTCCCCAGACGCGCCCCATTTTTGCACCATTCCAATCGCACCCTTTGCAAAACAATACGCATGTGGAGGCAGCCATGCTTGTTACCAATATCGAGATTTCTCACTACTCTTACGATGCGCTGGCAGCGCGGCATCGGGCAAATGTGGCGATGACCATGCAGGACAAGGTCGTCAACATGTTCTGCCAGCTGGACCTGCCGATGGGCGAGGCACAGCGCACGCGCAACCTGGCGTTTATCGGCGAGGCAACCCGCCAGCTGCGCCGGATGCCCGAATTTCGCTCGGGCAAGCAGGAACTGCGGTTTTCCGAAGCCCTGCTGCCGCAATACGCATAAGGCCGTTTTCGACCGGTACACACGGGTCAACCGGTCAGGCTGATCAGAAGTTTCAAAAGGGGGGTGGTCGCTCCCCTTTTCCCCGGATGGATTGCGGTCTAAAGAAACCCAACGCAGCCCAGCCCGGAGTTTCCCCATGTCCGATGAACGTCTCATTGTCGCCCTTGATGTCCCCAACGCGCTTGCAGGGTTGAACCTTGCGGAAAAGCTGGGTGACACGGTGTCCTTCTACAAAATCGGTCTGGGCATGCTGACCGGCGGTGGTCTCGCGCTGGCCAATGAGCTGAAGCAGGATCACGGCAAGCGCATCTTTCTGGACATGAAGCTGTTCGACATTGGCGCGACCGTCGAAAACGCCGTACGCGGTCTGGCGCAGTTCGATCTGGATTTCCTGACCGTTCATGGCGATCCCCATGTTGTGCGGGCCGCCAAGCAGGGGGCTGCGGGCAGTGACCTGAAAATCCTGGCCGTAACCATTCTGACGTCGCTGGACCGTCAGGATCTGGACGCGTCGCTGATCAAACCGGGCCAGGTCAGCGATCTAGTACAAGAGCGGGCAGGGCTTGCATTTGATGCCGGCGCAGATGGCGTGATTGCCAGCCCGCAGGAAGCATCCCTGATCCGAGGCCTGTCGGAATCCGACGGAAAACTGATCGTGACACCGGGTGTGCGCCCGGCCGGGGCCGCTTTGGGAGACCAGAAACGAGTCGCAACGCCGCAAAAAGCAATAGCGGACGGTGCAGATTTTATCGTGGTCGGCCGCCCGATCTGGCAGGCAGAGAACCCGAAAGCGGCGGCACAGGCCATCCAGGACGAACTTAAGTCCGTGTGATCGCTGGCAAACTTACCCTACGTAAGCCAATTCCGCGCCAAATTGCCTCTGTGCCTGCAAAGGCACATTCGGAATATCACAATCATAGGTTGGGAAATCCCTGCTTTAGAATTTACCCAAAATAGGTGATTCTGACGTAGAGACACTCCCCCAACGAACCATGTCTTCCTGAGGTTCGTTACCTCCCCCCGCTTTGCGGGGGGCCTTTCTTTGAAAGGTCAGGTTGTAAGATCTCAGGCGATTTTCCGAAATCCTCCTGCTGCCGGCCCTTCCGGGTCAAGGTAATCGCGCAACCGTTGGGCGAAATGTGGTACGGCCAGCGCATCCGACATATAGTCCTCGGCCGACATCAACCGCCATTCCTGCCCTTCTTGTCCCAGTCGAATATCCTGTGCCAACGCCGCGGGCATATGCGCCACGAAGAACCAGACCATGCCGCGCACCGGGCGTAGATAGGACATGCTCCAGACCAGATCGCTTGGGCTCAGCAGTAGCCCAAGTTCTTCGTGCGTTTCCCGCAGCGCGCAATCAACGGGACTCTCATCCCCCTCGCGGCCGCCGCCAGGCAGATCCCAATGCCCGGGATAGGGGATGTCGGGCTTATCATCACGACGAATGACAACCAGATCTGCACCTATGAACAGGGCCAGTTTTGCGCCAGAAAAATCCATCACCAATGCCAACGTCACCGTTCGGGGTTTCCACAGAAGTATTCTGGCACGCTACTGTGACAAGACTTTGCACGTAACCTATTCTTTGGGATAAGGGGCACCCATGCCTGCCTTTTGCCGAGATTGCCTGACCGAACAGCCACCGCGACGCCGGTGTGCTCAATGTGGCAGCCCTCGCATGATTGCGCACGACGAATTGTTCGACCTGTCCATCGCCCATATGGACTGCGATGCCTTCTACGCCAGCGTGGAAAAACGCGATAATCCTGAGTTGGCGGACAAACCCGTCATCATCGGGGGCGGTCAGCGGGGCGTTGTCTCGACCGCATGCTATGTCGCACGTATCCGCGGCGTCCGCTCGGCAATGCCCATGTTTCAGGCCCGAAAGCTCTGTCCGGACGCGGTGATCATCAAACCCCGAATGGAAGTCTATGTCGCCGTCAGCCGGCAAATTCGCGCCATGATGGAGGAGCTGACCCCCGCGATCGAGCCTCTGTCGCTGGACGAGGCCTTTCTGGATCTCACCGGCACTGCCAAGCTGCACGGCCATCCACCGGCGGTGATGATGGCGCGTCTGGTCAAACGTATGAAAGACGAACTGGGTGTCACCGGATCCATTGGCCTGTCACACAACAAATTTCTGGCCAAGGTGGCCTCGGACCTGGAAAAGCCCAGGGGGTTTTCCGTTATTGGCGCAGCTGAAACGGCGGACTTCCTTGCCGACAAGCCTGTTCGGTTGATCTGGGGCATCGGACCCTCGACTCAAGAATCGCTTGAGAAGGCCGGGATCCGCAGCTTCACCGACCTACTTCGCTGGGAACGGCGGGACCTTGGGGCGCGATTTGGCGCCACCGGGGATCGCCTCTGGCATCTGGCGCGCGGGATGGACCGGCGCCGTGTCTCGGCACATGCACCGGTCAAATCCATCTCGAATGAGACGACATTCTTCGAGGACACCGGCAATCTGGAGGTGCTGGACGGGCATTTGTGGCGACTGGCGGTCAACGTATCGGACCGTGCAAAAGCCCGGCAGTTGGCCGGGCGAGTGGTGACGCTGAAGCTCAAACGCGCCAATCATTCGACGCTGACCAGACGGCTGGCCTTGCGCGACGCGACCCAGATGGCTGACACGATCTACCGGACCGCGCGGGGTCTTTTGGACCACGCCGTGCACGAAGGCCCCTTCCGGTTGCTCGGCTGCGGGATTTCAGAATTGGTACCGGAAGACCAGGCAGACCTTTCTGGTGATCTTTTGGACCCGGACGCGGTTCGACGGTCACGCGCAGAGCGGGCGACCGACAATATCCGGGCCCGCTTTGGCAAGGATGCCATCAAGAAAGGGCGATCGTTCCGCTAAGAATCGTCAGACGCCGGGTCACTCTGCTGCGCAAGGCAAACGGTCTGCCCCATAGCTGGCAATTTCATCCGTGACGTCGTTCAGGATCTCCCGAATCGCATTAAAGTTTCCGTTCCGCTCCACCCGGCGTTCGTCCATGTAGAGCGAGCGGTTGATTTCGACCTGAACCGCATGTTGCCGCCGCGACGGGCGACCGTAGGCTTGCGTGATATAGGCCCCTGCAAACGGGGAATTGCGCACCACGCGCAGGCCGGCCCGGCGAAAGGCCCCTTCGATATGTTCGACAACCTCTTCCGCAGCGGACGCGCCGAATCTGTCGCCCAACACCACATCCGGCTTCGCCCCGGATCGACCCGATGCCGCCTCGATCGCTTCATGCGGCATGGAGTGGCAATCCACCAGAATCGCCTGTCCGAAGGTCTCGCGCGCATCAGCCAACAGATCAGACAGCGCCTGATGATAGGGGCGCCAATAGGTTTCGATTCGCCAATGCGCCTCTGCCAGAGGCAGCTTGCCGCGATAAATGGCCCGGCCATTTGCCACCACCCGGGGAATCACGCCCAGGCCTGATGCGACTCGGGGATTGTGCCCCTGCTTTTTGACCCCTTCGATCAGTGCCGGATCCAGCTCATCGGAGGACCTGTTGAGATCGACATAAGCCCGCGGCATACGAGCCTTCAGGAAGGGCACACCACAGGCAGGCGCGGCTGAATAGAGCTCATCCACGAAGGCATCTTCCGAGGAGCGGATCTGATCATCTGCCAAAATCGTCTTGTTTTTAAAGGAATCAGGGTAATATGCGCCGCTATGAGGCGACGCGAACACAACACCGGACCGCAGGCGGTCGGGCAAATCGATATCAAAAGCAGCCTGTTTCATCGGTTCTCCTTATGAGGAAATGATAGCCCGGAAATATCTTTTACCAAAAGCCCTTGAACACCTCGCCACAACGTTTTATAGACCCCTCCACCGGCGCGGATTTCCGCGCCCCTTTCGATTAAGGGGCAGGATGAAACGCAGGCCAGAGTGGGCGATTAGCTCAGCGGTAGAGCACTTCGTTGACATCGAAGGGGTCACAAGTTCGATCCTTGTATCGCCCACCATTCATTCACTGTCTCGGGTTTTCCGGGACACCCGCAACAACAAGGCGCAGGCCCGCGCCGCAGGAACTGGAGATAGGCCATGAAGGTCAAGAACTCGCTCCGCTCGCTGAAGAACCGGCACCGTGATTGCCGGGTCGTGCGTCGCAAAGGCCGCGTTTACGTGATCAACAAAACGCAGCGCAAGTTCAAAGCTCGCCAGGGCTAAGAACCTCTGTATAGCATTCTAAAAACCGCGCTTTCGAGCGCGGTTTTTTTTTGCCCATCCGTCAACTCCTCTTTGTCCGCAGCGGGAATTAGGGCGCGCCAGCTCTGTTTGCTCAATGGCTCGACGGCGGGTTCATAATTTTTCTGATAGTATTTGTCGGAAATCAATTGCATTCCTGACAAAAACACTATTTGGATACGGCAACTCGGTTACACACATGGGTACAGACGGGTTTCCCTGCCCGATTGCCCGAATCACAGGATGGACAAAGACCATGACCAGAATGTCGACCAGCTTCGCTGCACTGCTGACTGCAACCCTTGCGACCAGCGCGTTCGCTGAAGGCGAAGTGAACATCTATTCGTCGCGCCACTACGACACGGACGAAAGCCTCTACACCGAATTTGAAGAGGCCACCGGCATCACCATCAACCGCATCGAAGGCAAAGCAGACGAGCTGATCGCGCGCATGAACGCTGAAGGCGCCAACTCTCCGGCGGACATCCTGTTGACCGTGGACACCTCGCGTCTGGCACGTGCAAAGAACGCAGGCATCCTGCAAGCCATCGACAGCGATATCCTGGAAGCCCGTATTCCGGCCAACCTGCAGGACGAAGACAACCAGTGGTATGGCTTCTCGCAACGCGCGCGCATCATCTTCTTTGACAAAGCCAAGGTACAGAACCCGCCGGCGACCTATCTGGAACTGGCAGACCCGGCCTATGCCGGCAAGGTTTGCATCCGCTCGTCCAGCAACACCTACAACCAGACCCTGCTGGCGTCGATCGTGACCCACCACGGTGAAGAAGCAGCCAAGAGCTGGGCCGCCGGCATTGTTGACAACATGGCGCGCCCGCCGCAGGGCGGTGATACCGATCAGCTGCGCGGCATCGTCTCCGGCGAGTGTGAAATCGCCGTATCGAACTCCTACTACTTCGCTCGGGCGCTGCGTAAAAACGTGAAGGGCCTGTCCGATGACATCGAAAAAGTTGGCATCCAGTTCCCGTCTCAGGACACCGTTGGCGCACATATGAACCTGTCCGGTGCCGGTGTTGCTGCGCACGCGCCGAACAAGGAAAACGCGATCAAGTTCCTGGAATACCTCGCCAGCGAGCGCGCGCAGGGTTACTTCTCGGCCGGTAATGACGAATACCCGTCAGTCGAAGGTGTGGAGCTGGCCGAAAGCGTTGCCGCCCTGGGTGATTTCAAAGCCGACACCGTTAACCTCTCGGTCGTAGCCAAGAACATCCCCGTGGCCCAGAAGATCTTCAACGAAGTTGGTTGGAAATAAGTACGCGGGCATTTCCGCTCAATAATTGGTCAAAGGCGCAGAGTTTTCTGCGCCTTTTTCCGTTTTCCCTTGTCGAATCCCTTCTCTACGCTCCAAGTTCATCCCGTATATGTGAATTTTTCCCATTTTAAGGATGAACGCCGTGCCCACCGTAACCTCCAGATTGGCGACCCATCTGCACACGCTCCGGCTGGACCGTGGGTGGACCCTTGATCAGCTTGCCAAAACCAGTGGCGTCAGCCGTGGAACGCTGTCCCGGATCGAGCAGGGCGAGGTCAGCCCGACCACCGAAACCCTGGCCAAACTGAGCACCGCATTCGGCCTGGCGATGTCCCGGTTGCTGTCGCAGGTCGAAGACAGGTTCGACCCTGTCATCCGGCATGAGGACCAGAGCGTATGGCTGGACCCGGCAACGGGGTTTCGCCGCCGGGCGGTGTCCCCCCTTGCCCCCGGCCTGAATGCCGAGGTGCTGGCCTGCGAAATCCCACCGAACCAGATCCTGACCTATGGCGCCGCCCCGAAACCGGATCTGGAACATCATCTGATCCTGCAATCCGGCAGGCTAGAGCTGACGGTGGCGGATGAAAGCCATGACCTCGGCCCCGGTGATTGCCTGCGGTATGTGCTGACCTCTTCTTCACAGTTCAAAACCGGTCCCGAAGGGGCCCATTACCTTCTGGTGCTCCTATGAGAATTGAAATCCTTTCGCCCGCTGACCTGTCCGCCGCCCTGCCTGACCTTTCAGAAATCCTGCACCAAACCGTGCACCACGGCGCAAGTGTTGGTTTCATCCTGCCGTTCGAGGTGTCGGATGCACAGGCGTTCTGGGCCGATCAGGTCTTTCCGGCCGTGGAACGCGGGGCGACCCAACTATTCGTGGCCCACGCCAACGATGGAATTGTCGGCACGGCCCAGCTTGGCCTGTCACTGCCATCGAACCAGAAACACCGGGCCGATGTGATGAAGCTGCTGGTACACCCGAACGCACGGCGGCAGGGGATCGGGCGCCTACTGATGCAGGAGGTGTTGGATCGGGCTCGCACGCTGGGCAAGGACCTTCTGGTGCTGGATACCCGGTCCGGCGACCCGTCGCAAAGCCTGTACCAATCGCTGGGGTTCAAAGTCGCGGGCCAAATCCCCGGCTTCTGTCGCAACCCCAGGGATCCCATCCTGGAGGCAACCACCTACATGTACAAAACCCTGGCCAGCTGATTCCCGACGCTTGCGGATCCACTGCCATTCGAGGTACCGCTTTCCGGCAATCGACGAAGCTCCGGGGAGGATACATCATGTTGCGACTGCCTTTGACGGTAATCAGCGGCTATCTGGGCGCAGGGAAAACCACCCTGATCAATCGCCTGCTCTCGGAAGACCACGGTCTGAACCTGATGGTCATCGTCAATGATTTCGGCGCGATCAACATCGATGCTGATCTGATCGAACAGGCCGACGCCGACCAGATTGCCCTGAGCAATGGCTGCGTCTGCTGTTCGATGGAAACCGATCTGACCAACGCGCTGCGCCGTGCGCTGCTCAGAACCCCGCGCCCCGACCACCTGATTATCGAAGCCAGCGGCATCGCGGATCCGGCGTCCATCGCCAATATCGCGGCCAATGAGGCCGACCTCAGCAATGGCGGCATCGTCACCTTGGTGGATGCGCTGAACTTCCCCACGTTGATGGAAGACCCGCATCTGGCCCCGCATCTGAGCCAACAGGTGAAGTCCGCCGATCTGGTCCTGATAACCAAGGCCGAAGATGACGATCCCGAGCTGACACAGCTGCTGCGGTCGCTTGGTGCCCGCACACCGACCCGACTGCCGGAAGAGAACAGGCTGGCGGATCTGGTGTTGGATCTTGTGGCCCTGCCCAAGGCCCGAACAGAGGTGAAACACCCGGGCTATGTGACCTGGCAGCACCAAAGCGATCTGGTGTTGGACCGGCGCGCCCTGGGCGACAAGCTGGAGCAACGCCCCGAAGGGATGTACCGCCTGAAGGGGTTCGTACAGACCAATGGCGGCAGCTATGAGCTGCATGTGGTTGGTCGTCAGGTCGAAGCCCGTCGCTGTGACGCGGACAAGACGGTGCTGGTTGGGCTTGGCCCCTCGGACCGGATCAGCCGCGAAGACATGGAAGCCTGGTGGACCGCGTAAAGCGGTCCGGGCATCAGCGGCGCCCCACCTGACGGCAGATCAGGATCACCGGCAGCAACCCCACCGCAAGAATGACAAGCGACGGCACCGCCGCGCCTTCCAGACGTTCGTCTGACGCAAGTCGATAGGCCTGCACGGCAAGTGTATCGTAGTTGAACGGCCGCATGATCAGGGTTGCGGGCAGTTCCTTCATCACATCCACGAACACGATCAGCATCGCGGTCATCAGGCTGGGCGTCAGGATCGGCAGGTGCACGCGGCGCAGCATCCCCATCGGCGTCTGCCCCAGCGAGCGCGCGGCCGCGTCCATATTGGAGTGGACCGTGCTCTGGCCGCCTTCATAAGCCCCCAGCGCAGCAGCCAGAAAACGGACCATATAGGCCCCGACAAGCAGCCAGATCGACCCGGTCACCAGTAGCCCGGTTCGAACATCGAAGGTGGCCCGCATCCAGGCATCCAGCGCGTTGTCGAACGCGGCAAAGGGCACCATCAAACCCACTGCGATCACCCCACCCGGAACCGCATAGCCCAGCCGCGCGGAATAGGCGGCAGAGGCCGACAGGCGTCCGGGCCGCAGGCGCAGATAGAAGCCGATGGACACAGCGGCACAAACGGTCACCAGAGCCGCAACACCGGCCAGTGTGACAGAGTTCTGCAAGAAGCGGACATAGCGGCGGCTCAGCAGATCCTGCTCGGAGCTCAGCCCCATATTGAACAGGATGATAACCGGCAACAGGAAGCCCAGAAGCACCGGCAGCGCACAGGCCAGCCAGGCAATCACCGCACCACCGCGGCTCAGATCCAGTGGCGGAACCCGGTTATGCTGCTTGCCCGCCTGATGATACCGCGCCTTGCCGCGGGTGGTGCGTTCCAGAACCGAAAGGGTCAGGGCAAAGCCCAGCAGGCATAGCGCCAGCTGCGCCGCGCCGACGCGGTCCCCCAGCGAAAACCAGCTGGTGTAGATCCCCGTCGCAAAGGTCTGCACCCCGAAGTAGGACACCGTCCCGAAATCGGCGATCGTTTCCATGATCGCCAGCAGCACACCGGTTGCAATCGCCGGGCGCGCCATCGGCAGGCTGACCCGCCAGAACGCCTGCCAGAAGGTGTTTCCAAGCGCGCGGGCCGCATGGAAAGCGCCCGCGCTTTGTTGCAGAAACGCCGCACGCGCCAGCAGATAAACATACGGGTACAGTACTAGAACCAGCATCAGCGCGGCGCCGGGCACCGAGCGGATTTCCGGGAACCAGTAATCTCTGGGTCCCCAGCCCGTGACATCGCGCAGGGTCGTCTGCACGATGCCCGGGTGATCCAGAATGAAGGTGTAGGCATAGGCCAGCACATAGGCCGGAAAGGCCAGGGGCAGCACCAGGACCACCTCCAGAAACCGCACCCCGGGGAAGCGGGTCATGGTCACCAGCCAGGCGGCGCCGACACCAACCGCAAATGTCCCGACTGCAACCAGGCAGACCAGCACAAAAGTGGTCAGCGTATAGGACGGCAGCACCGTGGAGATCAGATGGGTCAAGGTGTCCGTGCCGCCAGACAAGGCGGCAAAGAGCACCGCAACCATCGGCAGCAAACACGCCAAAGCCACCAACCAGGACACGGTGGAAAACACCTTTGATCCGCCTGGTTTGGCACGGCGCTTGCCGGTCTTGGCATGGTGCTGAATCTGGCTCACCTGCGATATCCCGTTGTCCTGTGGGCAACTCTTAATCGACTATTTTGGTCAGAGACGCCAGACAGAAAGACGCACAAAAAAGCCCCGGCTGCGATCGAACGCGGCCGGGGCTTCTGTCTTGACGATCAGACCAGGCTCAGTCGTAGACGCGCTGATCTTCGATCACCAGCCCGTCCTTGGGCAGGCTGCCCGGGGCCACGACCTCGATCGCGCCCTTGAGCTTCAGCACTTCGACCACCGACTTGGCATAGCTGGCATCATCGCCGCCGCTTGCCTCGATCTGCACGGTCATGGCGTCCATTTCGCCCTGACGAGACGCGATCACCCGAGCCTTCAGGATCTCTTCATGCTTCGCCACCAGCGCAGCCACCTGTTCGGGGCGCACAAACATGCCCTTGATCTTGGTGGTCTGGTCCGCACGGCCCATCCAGCCCTTGATCCGCATGTTGGTCCGGCCACAGGGGCTGTGCCCCGGCATGACAGCAGACAGATCGCCCGTCGCAAAACGCACCAGCGGATAGTCGGGATTGAGCGTGGTCACCACAACTTCGCCCACCTCTCCGGGTGCAACAGGATTGCCGGTGCCCGGTGTCACGATTTCGACGATCACATGCTCATCGACAATCATGCCTTCCATCGCCGGGCTTTCGTACGCGATGTTGCCCAGATCCGCGGTGGCATAGGATTGCAAACAGGTGATGCCCCGATCGGCATATTCCTGTCGCAGCGAGGGGAACAGCGCCCCGCCGCCCACGGCTGCTTTGGTGAACTTCAGCGCAACGCCCATGGCATCCGCCTTGTCCAGAATGATCTTCAGGTAGTCCGGCGTCCCGGCATAGGCCGTCGCACCCACGTCGCGTGCTGCGGAAACCTGAAGCTCGGTCTGGCCGGTTCCAGCCGGCAGGACCGCCGCACCGACAGCGCGCGCGCCGTTTTCAAAGATCATGCCGGCGGGCGTCAGATGGTAGCCAAAGCAGTTCTGCACCACATCGTCCTGGCCGATACCCGCAGCATGCAGGAAACGACCCATGCGCCACCAGTCCTTGTCGGCACCGCCCGGTTCATAGATCGGGCCCGGCGACTGAAAGACATGGGCAAAGCCGGACACCGGTTTGGTGGTGAACCCACCAAAGGGCGGGTTCTCGGCCTGGGCCTTGCTCAGCTCCGACTTGCGCAGGACCGGCAGCTTGGCCAGGGCCTCCATCGTGGTCACCGAAGCCGGGTCAACATCATCCAGCAGCCCTGCATAGCCCGGGGCGGCTTTGGCCCGGGCAATCTGTTCAGGCAGTTGGCGGGCCAGGTCGGCCGCGCGCTGATCCGCGGAACGCGTTTCGAGTGAATCAAAATAGCTCATTGCGCGTTTCCTATTAGCTCAGCCACCGCTTGCGGCGACGATAGGACCGCACATCGCGGAACGACTTTCGCCCCTCCTCGGACATACCAAGATAGAACTCCTTGACGTCCGGGTTCTCACGCAATTCGGCCGCGGGGCCGTCCATCACGATGCGACCGGATTCCAGGATGTATCCATAGTGGGCATAGCGCAGCGCAACGTTTGTGTTCTGCTCCGCCAGCAGGAATGTCACGCCTTCATTTTCGTTGATCGATTTCACGATCTCAAAGATCTGTTCAACCAGCTGCGGTGCCAGACCCATGGACGGTTCGTCCAGAAGGATGGTTTCGGGGCGGCTCATCAGGGCGCGACCCATGGCCACCATCTGCTGCTCACCACCCGAGGTGTAGCCAGCCTGCGATTTGCGGCGCTCTTTCAGACGCGGGAAATAGGAATACACCATTTCAAGGTCCTGTTGAATATTCGCCCCACCGTCCGAGCGGGTATATGCGCCGGTCAGAAGGTTCTCTTCGACGGTCAGGTGCTCGAAACAGTGACGGCCTTCCATCACCTGGATCACACCCTGGCGTACCAGATCCGCCGGGTCCAGTTCGTGCACATCCTTGCCGCGGTAGCGAACGGATCCTTTCGTCACCTCGCCACGTTCGGAGTGCAGCAGGTTGGAAATGGCTTTCAGCGTTGTCGTTTTGCCTGCGCCGTTCCCCCCCAGCAGGGCGGTGATACCACCTTTGGGAACATTGAGGCTGACGCCTTTCAGCACGAGGATCACGTGATTGTAGATCACCTCGATGTTGTTGACCTCAAGCAGCGTCTCGGCCTGAACGTCTGTTGTGTTTGCTGCATCCAGCATCAGAGCTTGTCCTCATGCCTGTCCCGTTTCGCGTTCGGGACCTTTCGAGTGCGGAACGGCAGGAAGCCGCCGTTCCGTGAAATTGCGTGGTCCCCGGTTCATGTCCGGGGACCGGAGAGCTTATTTGCAGCTCGGCGCGATGTTGTTTTCGGAAGCATATGCGCCCGAATCTTCCGCGATCAGCTGGCCGATCACTTCACCGTCGGTCGGTTTGAAGTCCGAGATCAGCGACCAGGTTTTGCTGGACGCATCCCACTGGGTCACACCAACCAGGCCGGGGCCACCGTGGTTTTCGCAGGAGACGTTGAAGCTCGGGCCGAAGTTGGGCATGCCCAGGGCGGACATCTTGGCTTCGTCGATGACCAGGGCTTCCATACCGTCACGCATCATCGCCGGGGTGATGTCTGCGGTGCCGTGGATTTCCTGAGCGGTCTTCGCGGCTTCGGCAGCCAGCATCGCTGCGTACATGCCGCGGTTATACAGAACGTTACCGATCTGGTCGCCGGCACCTGCTGCCAGACCCTTGTCGACAACGTGCTTCTGGATGTCGTCAAAGACCGGGAAGTCACGACCAACGTTGTGGAAGGTTACGGCCTTGTAGCCATTCGCCTTGTCGCCTGCCGACAGAACGTCATGCTCTGCACCGGACCACCAGACGCCGATGAAGTTTTCCATCGGGTAACGGATGTTTGCCGCTTCCTGGATGGCAACCTGGTTCATAACGCCCCAGCCCCACATCACGACGTAGTCCGGACGGTCACGACGGATCTGCAGCCACTGCGACTTCTGCTCCTGACCCGGGTGGTCAACCGGCAGAGCGACCAGCTCGAAACCGTGCTTCTTGGACAGCTCTTCCAGGGTGCGGATCGGCTCTTTGCCGTATGCAGAGTTGTGGTAGACCAGCGAGATTTTCTTGCCTTTGATGTCGCCACCGTTGGCTTCCAGCAGGTAGTTCACAACGCCCGATGCGCCATCCCAGTAGTTTGCGGGATAGTTGAAGACGTGGCTGAACACTTCGCCGTTCTTGGCGGAGGTACGGCCGTAGCCCATGGTGTGCAGCGGGATGTTGTCCGCGGTCACTTTGGGGATCAGCTGATAGGTGATACCGGTCGACAGCGGTTGATAGATCAGCGCGCCTTCACCCTTGGTCGACTCGTAGCATTCCACACCTTTTTCGGTGTTGTAGCCGGTTTCGCACTCCAGCAGACGGGTTTTGACACCGCCGATACCACCGTCACGCTCGTTCAGCAGCGTGAAGTAGTCCGCGTAACCGTCAGCAAACGGGATACCGCCCGCGGCATAAGGGCCGGTACGATAGCTGAGCGACGGGAACACCAGGTCTGCCATCGCCGGCCCTGCGGCCATCACGGCGCCCAGCGCCAGGGTCATCAGTTTCGATTTCATCGGCTTAGTTCCTCCCTTGGTATATCCGATGGTGGTGATGCTGCGGGGGTGTCCCCCCGCATATCGTTTCGGCGCGTCCCGCTTAGTGCGGGAAGGGCCAGAGTCTCAGTTTTTCCTTGGCGACGCGCCACAGCTGCGCCAGACCGTGCGGTTCCACGATCAGGAAGAAGACGATCAGAGCGCCCACGATCACCAGCTGGAAGTGGGCCACGATGTCAGTCGGCCAGCCCAGGACATCCACGCCCAGAACTTTCAGAACCACCGGCAGCAGCACCAGGAATGCAGCGCCTGCGAAGGATCCGAAGATCGAGCCCAGACCACCGATGATGACCATGAACAGCACCAGGAACGACTTGGTGATCCCGAAGGCCTCGCCCACTTCGACAGCACCCAGGTAGACAGCGAAGAACAGCGCGCCGGAGATCCCGATGAAGAAGCCCGAGACGGCAAAGGCGGTCAGTTTCGCTTTCAGCGGGTTCACCCCGATGATTTCGGCCGCGATGTCCATGTCACGGATGGCCATCCAGGTCCGGCCGATGGTGCCGCGGGTCAGGTTCCGTGCGACCAGCGCACAGAACGTCAGGAAGATCAGGCAGAAGGTGTAGGTCGCCCAGGCCGACGCGTTGGGGCCGGTCACGATGATGCCAAAGACGTCCCGCTCAGGCGCGTTGATCTGACCAGAGGCCGAGTAGTTGTAGAACCACGGCACCCGGTTGAAGAGCCAGACCAGGAAGAATTGCGCCGCCAGCGTTGCAACAGCCAGATAAAAGCCTTTGATCCGGAGCGACGGCAGGCCGAAGGCCACACATACGATCGCTGTAATGCCCCCGGACAAAAGCACGTGGACGATCATCGACACCTCAGGGAAGGCCGTCATCAGCTTGTAGCAGGCATAGGCGCCCACCGCCATGAACCCACCGGTCCCGAGCGAAACCTGACCGCAGTAGCCGACCAGGATGTTCAGGCCGATCGCCGCAATGGCGTAGATCAGGAACGGCAGCAGGATCGCATTTGCCCAGTAGTCATTGATCACGAACGGGATGACCAGGAAGGCAAAGGCCATGACAGCATAGTAGCGGTACCGGTCGAACTTGATCGGGAACGTCTGACTGTCCTGCTGATAGGAGACTTTGAAGTCCCCGGCTTCACGATAGAACATTGTTTAGATGCTCCCTTCTGCGTGCGCACGGTTTCTGGCCGCGGCGTCGAGTTGATTTGTCTTCTTCGCGTAGCCGCTGCTCTCGGTGAGGCGCACCAGGCGAAGATAAGCGATTATTCCGGTGAAGAGCCCGGCCGCTGCCAGGATGCACGCCGTGACAAGCTGCGAACTCGTCAGGCCTTCGGCGCTGAGGGCAAGGTATCCGAACGCCCAGAACCCGGACCACGCGATAACATTCACGATGGCGACGATCTGTTTCATCTGGCAGCTCCTCCTCAGCATGCGGGCTCTTTGTCCGGAACGGCCCACCCCTCCCCGAGCGGGCCATTCCGCGATCTGAAATCAGACCCTTTCGATGATTTTTTCTCCGAACAGTCCCTGCGGACGGAACACCAGGAACAGCAGCGCCAGCACATAGGCGAACCAGTTCTCGGTCGCACCGCCGACCATCGGGCCGATGGCGAATTCGAACAGTTTCTCACCCACACCGATGATCAGGCCGCCCACGATGGCGCCGGGGATGGAGGTGAACCCGCCCAGCATCAGAACCGGCAGCGCTTTCAGCGCGATCAGCGAGAGCGAGAACTGAACACCCGATTTGGTGCCCCACATGATCCCGGCAACCAGAGCCACGAACCCCGCAACCGACCAGACAAGAACCCAGATGAAGTTCAGCGAGATACCCACCGACAGCGCGGCCTGGTGATCGTCCGCCACGGCGCGCATGGCGCGGCCCTGCTTGGTGTACTGGCTGAAGATGACCAGGCTGGCCACCAGCAGCGCCGCAATCACGGTGGCGACGATGTCCAGGTTGTCGATGAAGAAGCCATACCCGAAGATGTTGAAGGTCGTTTCATCGATCAGCAGGTTGATGCCCTGCGGCAGACCGACGTCCAGCTTCTTGATCTCGGATCCCCACATCAGGTCGGACACGCCTTCCAGGAAGTAGGCCAGACCGATGGTTGCCATGAACAGGATGATCGGTTCCTGACCAACCAGGTGCCGCATCACGAACTGCTGCACCATCCACGCAAAGAGGACCATCACCGCGACGGTCAGGATGATCCCGACGATGCCGGGCAAATGCCAGCCAAAGTGGTGAATCTCGGTTCCCAGAATGGCGTTGATCAGATGGCTGAACGGCACCTGGCCATTCATGATCCCCACCAGGGTCATCGCAGCGAACAGCGCCATGACGCCCTGGGCGTAGTTGAAAATTCCGGACGCTTTGTAGATCAGCACGAAGCCCAGCGCCACCAGCGCATAGAGCACCCCGGCCATCAGGCCGTTCAGGGTGACCTCCATCGCAAATACGAGTTGTTCAGGCATGTCTGCCGCTCCTCCCTACCCTTGGGCGATCAGTCATGCGAAACGCCGAGATAGGCGTCGATGACTTCCTGGTTGTTGCGCACCTCGTCCGGCGTGCCGTCCCCGATTTTCTTGCCGTAATCCATCACGACCACGCGGTCGCTCAGGTCCATCACCACGCCCATGTCGTGCTCGATCAGGGCAATGGTGGTGCCGAATTCGTCGTTCACATCCAGGATGAAGCGGCACATGTCCTCTTTTTCCTCGACGTTCATCCCTGCCATCGGTTCATCCAGCAGCAGCAGCTTGGGTTCCGCCGCCAGCGCCCGGGCCAGTTCCACCCGTTTCTTCAGACCGTAGGGCAGACGCGCCACCGGGGTCTTGCGAATGTGCTGGATTTCCAGGAAGTCGATGACCTTTTCCACGATTTCCCGGTTCTGAGTCTCTTCGGCTTCCGCCTTGCCACGCCAGAGCGCCTGCTGGAACAGGTTGCTCTTCATGTAGTTCAGACGACCGGTCATCACGTTGTCCAGAACGCTCATGCCGTCGAACAGGGCGATGTTCTGGAAGGTCCGTGCGATCCCCTGCTGCGCGATCTCATATGGGCGCATCGGCGGGCGCTTCTTACCGTGAAAGATCACCTCGCCTTCCTGCGGAACATAGAACCCTGAAATCACGTTCAGCATCGACGACTTGCCAGCCCCGTTTGGGCCGATGATCGCGCGGATCTCGCCTTCGCGGATGTCGAACGAAATCTCCTTGATCGCCACCACGCCGCCAAACCGCAGGGTGATGTTCTTCATTTCCATCACCACGCCGCCGATCTTGCGACCGTCCGCGGTGACATATCCTTCAGATGCATCCAGCATCGAATTCTCCCTTGTTAGATCGGTTGACCCACGCGTGCCTCAAGGGACGGTGGGCGGGGCGACGCCCGAAACGGGCGAGCGTCGTCCGACCGTTCCTTATTCAGCCGCCATCTTCGAAGGCACCGTCATGATGGCAGGATCGCGGATATCCAGCGTGGCGCTGATCGATCCCTTGCGGCCATCCTCGTAGGTCACCTCGGTGGTGGTCGAAACCTTTGCATCGCCGCCGTACATCGCGTTGATGATGTCGCTGAACTTGTCCTCGACGATCACGCGGCGCACCTTGCGGGTCCGGGTCATTTCCCCGTCATCCGCATCCAGTTCCTTGTGCAGCACGACAAAGCGTTGGATCTGACATCCCGACAGCATGTCGTCTTCGGCAACCGACCGGTTCACCGCTTCCACGTGCTCCTGGATGGTGTCCAGAACCCGCGGATGCCCGGCCAGTTCCTGATACGAAGCATAGGCAATGTTGTTGCGCTCCGCCCAGTTGCCGACGGCCGTCAGGTCGATGTTGATGAAGGCCACGCAGCTGTCCTTGCCGTTGCCGAACAGCACGGCTTCCAGAATATCCGGGAAAAACTTCAGCTTGTTCTCGACAAACTTCGGCGCAAACATGGATCCGTCAGCCATCTTGCCAACGTCCTTGGCCCGGTCGATGATCCGCAGGTGTCCGCTGTCCTTCTCAAAGAAGCCCGCGTCACCCGTTGCAACCCAGCCTTCCGGATCCTTGGTGGACGCGGTGGAATCGGGGTTGTTGTAGTATTCCACGAAGGTGCCCGGCGAGCGGTAGTGGATCTCGCCTTTTTCGTCGATCTTGATTTCGACGTCGGGGGCGGGAACGCCCACGGTGTCCGCGCGCACTTCGCCGTCCGGCTGCACGGTGATGAACACGGTCGCTTCGGTCTGGCCATAAAGCTGCTTCAGGTTGATGCCCAGCGAGCGATAGAATTCGAAGATCTCCGGCCCGATCGCTTCACCGGCGGTATAGCCTACGCGCACCCGTCCAAAGCCCAGGGTGTCCTTCAGCGGGCCATAGACCAGCAGGTCGCCCAGCTTGTACTTCAGGCGATCCATGAAGCTGACGGGCTTGCCGTCCAGAATGTCGCCCCCCACCTTCTTGGCGTGCTCCAGGTAACGGTGGAACATCTTGCGCTTCATCGCGCCCGCGTCCTCCATCCGGATCATCACGTTGGTCAGCTGGGTTTCAAAAACACGCGGCGGCGCAAAGAAATAGGTCGGTCCGATCTCGCGCAGGTCGGTCATCATCGTGTCCGCGCTTTCGGGGCAGTTCACGCAGAAGCCGCACCAATAGGCCTGACCGATCGAGAAGATAAAGTCCCCCACCCAGGCCATCGGCAGATAGGACAGGATGTCTTCGTTCAAGCCCAGCTTGTCGAAGTTGCTGGCGTTCTTCGCGCTTTCGATCACGTTGCGGTTCGACAGCACCACGCCCTTGGGCTTGCCTGTCGTACCCGACGTGTAGAGCATCACGCAGGTGCTGTCGTAGGTCAGCTTGGACCGGCGTTCGTTCAGATCGGTGATCCACTCATCATAGGCCGCGCGGCCCTGGTTCTGCACATGGCTGTACTCGTGCAGCTGATGGTGGTCGTATTTGCGCATACCGCGCGGATCCAGATAGATCAGGTGCTCGAACTGATGCAGCTGATCCTGGATCTCGATCACCTTGTCCGCCTGCTCCTGGTCGGCGGCAATCACGAAGCGTGCACCGCAGTGACCCAGGATATAGGCCATCTCTTCCGCGACCGAGTCCTGATAGACAGGCACCGGGACGGCGCCGACCGATTGCGCGGCGACCATCGACCAATACAGATACGGTCTGTTCCGACCAATAATTGCAACGAAATCACCCTCGTTCACCCCGAGGTTGATCAGACCGAGCGCCAGTGCCTCGATCTCTTTTTCCGCTTCAGCCCAGGTCCAGCATTGCCAAATGCCGAATTCCTTTTCGCGATAAGCGGGTGCATCAGCGAATTGCGTCGCGTTGCGTTGAAGCAGCGCCGGCAGGGATTGCAATCCCGCGGCGCCCGACTGCGTCTGAGCCAATTTTACATCTCCTCCCACACCGGCCCTCCACCGGCCGGAATGATCGCTTGTGCGATTCTGCCCCGATTAGGGACGTGCTTATGCTTCGGGGTCAACTTTTTCCTGATGTTTTCCCAATTCTTACGAATTGTAACAGCCCCGATGAACCGCGCCCGAATCCTGAAACACTCCTTTTTTTGCAGGTGTTTTCTGACGATCTGCGGTGGGGTGTCGCAGCCGGGTGACTGGCCGCGATTCTGTCGGCGGCCTAGGAAGTGAGAGCGGCGCAACGGTGATGTCGCGCCGCGATCATCCAGGGATCACCCCGCCCAGCGTGACAGATCCGGCCCCCCGGAATAAAGACGCCACCACAGGTTGAATTGAGCCAAGCGATCGTCGATTGCACCTAGGCGAACGGACACCGTGGTGTTAGCCATAAAGCGAGGAGCGACATGGATTATTCCGAAAAACAGACCCGCGTGATGGCAACGGCCGGCCTGAATCTGATCGCGCAGGCCCTTTCGATCTATGACAACGATCTGCGCCTGGCAGTTTGCAACCGGCGCTTTCAGGAAATGTTCGATCTGCCCGACGAACTGACCTCTCCGGGGGCCTCTTTTGAAGAAACCATCGAACATATGGCGCTCAAGGGCGAATATGGCGACGTGGAAGATATTGCCGCGCTGGTACAGGCGCGTGTTGATCAGGCCCGCGCGTTCGAGCCGCATTATGTTGAACGCCGCCGCAACAACGGGCAGGTCATTTCCATCGAAGGCGCGCCGTTGCCGCAGGGCGGATGGGTCACGGTCTATACTGACATCACCCGCACCAAGCGGGTTGAGGAGCTGCTGCGGACCCGATCCGCGGAATTGTCCGATCAGGTCCTGTCCCACGCGGAAGAGCTGTCTGCGACCAACCGCGAACTGGCCGCCACGATCTCTGCCCTTGAGGAAGCCAAACGGCAGCTCACCGAGATCGAGAGCCGGACCCGCCTGACGACGGAAATGATGCCCGCGCATATCGCGCATGTCGACGCGGATGGGCATTACACCTTCACCAACCGGCGGCTTAGCTCCGTGTTTCCGGGGCGCCCGTCTGAAATCGTCGGGCTGCACATCAGCGAAGCCTTGGGCGAAATGGCCTATGCCAAGATCGAACCGAACCTGCTGGCGGCCTATACCGGTACGAACTCGGTGTTCGAATTCAACGAGGACCACAACCAGCGCCGTATTAGGGTTGCGCTGACCTCGGACCAGTCGGGCGGTGTCTATATCCTGTCCATGGACATCACCGAAGAAACACAGGCCCGGGTCGCCCTGCAACAGTCCCGCCGCCGCGCGATGGCAGCACAGATGACCAGCGGGCTGGCACATGATTTTTCCAACCTTCTGACCATCATCCTGGGGATGCAGGGAAAGCTGGCAAAAATGCACCTCACGAAAGAGGCCGAGGACCTGGTGCAGGGCACGCTGTCTGCGGCCCGCCGGGGCGGCCGTTTGCTAAATAGGATTGCCGACATGACCGGCAATCGCACCCTGCGACCGCAAGCCACCGACCTGCACGCGCTATTGCAGGATCTGAAGCTCCTGGCCTCGCCCTCGCTGCCGCAGGCAGTTGGCCTGTCGGTGCTGGACAACACCCCCGACCAGTTGCTGCTTCTGGATCCCGGCATGTTGCAGGACTCCCTGCTGAACCTTGTCCTGAACGCACGCGATGCCTGTGGCACCTCCGGTCAGATCACCGTCAGTGCCCATATCGTTGGACAAACCTGGCTGGAAATCTCGCTGACGGACACCGGCCCCGGATTTTCCAAGGAGGCGCTGGACAAAGCGTTGAACCCTTTCTTCACCACCAAGGGGGGCGAAGGCTCGGGTCTGGGCCTGCCGATGGTCTATGACATGGTGAAACTGGCCGGTGGCGACATGCGGATCAGCAACACGCTGACCGGGGCGCAGGTTGTTCTGCGCCTGCCTTACCGGGTTGCCCCGGCGGCGCGCGGTGGCATGGCCCTGCTGGTCGAAGACAGCGACGACCTGCGGGCGGCCTTCCGTGACATGCTGATCGATCTGGGCTTCTCGGTCATCGAAGCCACATCGGTCGACGAGGCCTGCGCCTTGGCGGCGAATCTGGATGAAATCACCCTGGTCCTGTCGGACATCCGCCTGCAGGGCGAAGCCACCGGGCTGGACCTTGAGGAACGGTTGCGCGGCAGCCTCTTCCCGGTGATCCTGATGACCTCGCTGCCGCCAACCGATCCACAACACCGAACGGCCCTGTCCCGTGGGCCGGTTCTGCAAAAACCTTTCACGACATCTCAGCTCTCAGCGCTGATCAGTCCGGAGCATACTTCATGACCGCGCCGCTTGTGACCATTCTGGATGACGAACCGGAAATCCGTCAGATCTTGACCGACGCGCTGGAAGAGGCCGGGTTCCGGACCCAGTGCTTCGGACGTGCCCGCGAATTCGAGGCCTCGCTGAAGCGCGTGACCCCCGATGTGTGCCTGGTGGATCTGTCTTTGCCGGATACGGACGGGTTGGCGCTGGTTCACCGGCTGGCGCTGGAACAGGGGGCAGCCGTGATCATCATCTCTGGCCGCGCACAGGTTCAGGACCGGGTGACCGGTCTGGAACTGGGGGCCGATGATTACATCACCAAGCCCTTCGACCCTGCCGAAGTGGTGGCCCGCGTCCGGGCCCGCCTGCGCGGCGGCGGCGCCAAATCCACCGCGCAGGGCGGCAACACTGCCGCCTTCAACGGCTGGCTGGCGCATTTCGATCGCTATGTTCTGGAAGATGAAGCCGGACAGGAAACCGCCTTTTCCCACGCCGAGGGCGAGGTGTTGCGGTTGTTCCTGGAAAGCCCCAAACGGCTGATTTCCCGCGCCCAGATGCAAGAGACGCTTGGCGGTGCGGCCGGGGACAGCTTCGACCGGGCGATGGACGTCCGGATCTCTCGCCTGCGCACGAAACTGCGCGAAGACCCCAAGAACCCCCGGCTGATCAAGACGATCTACGGGGCCGGCTATATCTTCCTTGGTGACGTCAGCTGGACCTGACATCGGGACCGAAATTGGAGATTTCGTCTTTTTCTGATATGTTCCTACTACACCTAGTGGAGGAGCAATCTAACGATGACGCAACTTCAATACTTCACCGCCCTTGGCGGGATCTGGCTGACCATCGCTTGGCTACCCTACATACTGGATCGCATCATGGTCAGGGGCCTGCTGGGCGGCATGGCCAACCCAAGCCCTGATGACAAACCCCAATCGCCCTGGGCCCAGCGGGCGCACCGGGCGCATATTGTCGGGGTCGAGCTTTATGTGGCCTTCGCGCCGCTTTCGATCCTGGCGATGTTGACCCGGCCCGAAGACACGCTTCCCGGCACTCTGGCGATGATCTTCGTGTTTGGCATGGTGGCCCATTACGTGATCTACTTGCTGGGCATTCCCGTTCTCCGAACCCTGGCCTTCGCCTGTGCCTCATTGTCGTGCCTGGCCCTGGGCCTGCGGCTCATCGGGGTTATCTGACATGGCTTCCCGCATCCTCTTGCGGTCATCCTTGAACGGAATTAGTGAATGAATATGGCCACTTGTCTGCTATATCACCACTCTGAAAGCCGCGCGTCCCGCTTCTATCGGATCGAGCTGGCAATGAACCTGTTTTCCGAAGTCTCCGTCCTGCGCGAATGGGGACAGGCCGGGCGGCAGGGGCAAACCGTGATCAACAGCTTCAGCAACCTGCGCGATGCCTCGCTTGAGGCCGACAGGCATCGCAATCGGCTGTTGCGCCGGGGCTATCAGAGGGCCTGAACCGCGCGCGCAAGGACCTGCAATCCCAGCACAAGGTCCTCTTCGCGCGTGTCTTCGGCAAAATCGTGCGAAATGCCGTTGATGGACGGCACGAACAACATGGCTGCCGGCAGCACCGAGGCCACGTTCGAAGCGTCGTGCAAGGCGCCGGACGGCATGTCCCGCCATTTGTCACAGGCCAGCGCTTCGGCCGCGGTTTGCAGACCGGACCGCAGACGTTCATCCATGGCGACAGGCGGAATACCCATCACCGGATCCACCGTCACCGCCATGCCGGATTGTTGTGCAACCTCTGCGACCGTGTCGCGAATGATCTGCTCCATCCGGTCCAGGCGGTCAGCATCCTGATCGCGCCACTGCATGGAAAACGTGGCCCGCCCCGGCACAACAGACGCCGCATTCGGATGCAGCGAAACATGCCCCATGGTCCAGACGGTGCGCGGGGTAACAACATTTGCAAACCGGTGCCGCAACTCGGTCGCAAAGGTACAAACGGCCTGAAACGCGTCCTGCCGCAAGTGCATCGGCGTGGTTCCGGCATGGTTCTGCTGCCCGACAAAATGGATCCGCGTGTCCCGAATGCCGACAATATCCGACACCACGCCAATGCGGTCGCCGCTCTGATCCAGCGCAGGCCCCTGTTCGATATGCATCTCCAGGAACCCGGTAAACCGGTCATGCGGCAGGAACGCCCCCGCACGGTCGGACAGGACCTGCCGCGCCTGGGCCAGCGTCACCCCTTCGGTGTCGGTGAAGGCATCGGCATCCTGCAAGGCGATCTTGCCGCTCCAGATGTCAGAACCAGTGGTCACCCCGAACCGGCCCTCTTCGTCCTGGAAACTGACCACGGACACGGGCGGCCCGCCTGCCTCACGCGCTGCGCGGGCAATCTCCAACCCGGCGATCACCCCCAGAGCCCCATCCAGCCAGCCACCTTCGGGTTGGGTGTCACTGTGCGATCCGACAAGCAGGGACTGTCCTTCGGCCAGACCGAACAGGTTTCCGACTGGATCGAAATGGGGTGTCAGGCCCGCCTCGTGGATCCGGTCGGCCAGCCAATCGCGCGCCTCCATGTCAGCCGCTGTATAGGCCCGCCGCCTGACGCCTTTGCCAACGCCCGCAGCGCCGAATGTCCGCAACTGGTGCAGCTCTGCCAGAAACCTGTCTTCGTTCACCTGCATGGCGCTTTCCTTCTGATGACAAGGCGCAGAGTAGCCCCAATCCGTCCCATCGCAAGCCCGCGACGAAACGGCAGTCCCACTTTCTGACCAGGGGGTACAAAACCCCTCTGGCTCCTTTGAGGAAGCTCCCCTAAGAGTTCTGCTGTCAACAAGGATTCAGGCACATGTCCCACATCACCCTCATCCGCCATGGGCAGGCAAACACCGAAGCCCGAGACGAAGAGAGCTATGACCGCCTGAGCCCGCTGGGCCACCAGCAGGCCGCGTGGCTGGGTGCGCATCTGGACAGCAGCAAGGCGCATCATCCGCGTGTCTTTTCAGGCACCCTGGTGCGCCATGTGGAAACCGCAACCAGCATGGGTGTGGCAGAGGGCATGATCCAAGACGAACGGCTGAACGAAATCGAGTACTTCAACCTTGCCAAGATGCTGGAAGAACAGAAAGGCATCCCGATCCCTCAGGAACGCGAAGGCTTTGTCCAGCACCTGCCACAAGTCTTTGCCGCTTGGCAAAATGATGAGATCGAAAACCCGCCAGAAAGCTGGACCCACTTTGAAACCCGTGTACGGGACGTGCTGACCGAGATCAGCCAAGGCGCCGGGCCCGCGCTTGTCGTCACTTCAGGCGGGTTGATTTCCATGGTGATGGCGCAGGCAATGGGCCTGAACAGCCTGAACATGGCGCGGATTGCTCTGGCTATCATGAACACTTCGGTGCATCGTCTCTACCCGATTGGGGATCACCTGAGTCCGGTGCTGTTCAACGCGGTTCCGCATCTTGAAGATCCCGCGCGCCACTATGCGCAGACCCATTTGTGACGACAGGGAGGTCGCCAAGATGACGATGCAGCTGTACTACGCCCCCGGAACCATTTCGATTGCCGTGGCCATTGCTCTGGAAGAGGCCGGGATCGAATATGATCCGATCCTGGTGGACTTTGCCGCCAAGGAGCAGACCAAGCCCGGCTATCAGCAGATCAATCCCAAAGGCCGAGTCCCGGCCCTGATCACCGAAGGTGGCGTGCTGACCGAAACAGGTGCGTTGCTGGATTTCATCGCGGATCTGAAGCCCGAAGCCGAACTGCGTCCATCGAACCCGGTGATGAAGGCCCGCATGCGCGAGGTGATGTATTACCTGGCCTCAACCATGCATGTGAATCACGCCCACAAGCTGCGCGGCAGCCGTTGGGCCAGCCAGCCGTCGTCCTACAAGGACATGAAGTCCAAGGTTCCCCAGACGATGACGGACTGCTGCGACTACATCGTGTCCAATGGCCTGCGAGGGCCTTTTGTACTGGGCGATCATCTCAGCCTTGCGGATTGCTACCTTTATGTGGTCTGCACCTGGCTGGAAGGGGATGGGGTCAAGCTGGACGCCTTCCCGAAGATCAAGGAATTCATGGCCGCGATGGAAGAGCGCGACTCCGTCCGGGCGGTCTATGCCAAAGGCATGTTGTAAGGAAACGAAGATGGCACATCTGTGGGTCCGGGCAGAACAGCGCCCGAACGAAGAACGCGTCGGCCTGACACCTGAGGGTGCGAAAGCGCTGATTGATGCGGGCATCCGCGTGACGGTCGAAGAAAGCTCGGTCCGCGCGATCCCGCTGCAGGGCTATGTGGATGCGGGCTGCGAAATCGCGGCTGAAAACGCCTGGCCCCAGGCGCCGCTGGATGCGATCATCTTTGGCCTCAAGGAACTGCCCGAAGACGGCACGCCCCTGCCCCACAAGCACATCATGTTCGGCCATGCCTTCAAGGGGCAGCATTCGGGCAAGGCCCTGCTGGAGCGGTTCAAGGCGGGCGGCGGCACGCTGTATGATCTGGAATACCTGGTCGATGAAACCGGCCGCCGGGTCGCGGCCTTCGGCTATTGGGCCGGGTATGCAGGCGCGGCCGTCACCCTGAAAACCTGGGCCGCACAGCAACGCAGCGAAGAATGCGGGCCCGTCGGCGTCTATGCTGGCAAGGATGCGCTGAACGCCGAACTGCTGGCCGAGGTCGAAGCCACCGGCAAGCCCCGCCCCCGCGCCATCGTCATCGGCGCGCTGGGTCGCGTCGGCACCGGCGCGGCGGATCTGTGCGAGGCAATGGGCGTTGACGTCACCAAGTGGGACATGGCCGAAACCGCCAGCGGCGGGCCGTTCCCGGAAATCCTGGACCATGACCTGTTCCTGAACTGCATTTTTGCGCGTCCCGGCACCCCGGTCTTTGTTCCGCGTGAGGCGCTGAATGCCGACCGCAACCTGAGCGCCATTGGCGACGTCGCCTGCGACCCGGACAGCGATTACAACCCGGTGCCCGTCTATGACCGCGCCACCACCTGGGAGGCCCCCGCCCTGCGCGTTGCCACTGATCCGGTGCTGGATGTGATGGCCATCGACAACCTGCCCTCCATGCTGCCGGTCGAAAGCTCGGACGATTACGCCGCCCAGCTGCTGCCCTCGCTGCTGACTCTGACGGATCTGAACAGCGGCGTCTGGGGCCGGGCCGAAGCGACCTTCCTGGAGCACCTGCCGAAATGATCGCGCCCTATATCGGCTTTCTGGCCGCCATCCTCGGGACCGTCTGCTGGATCCCGCAGGCATGGCAGGCCTGGGCATCCCGCGACACCTCCGGGCTGTCGCTGCCGTCGAACCTGATGTTCCTGGCCACGGTGACCCTGTGGCTGGCCTACGGCGTGATGGTCGGGGACTGGCCCCTGATCCTCGCCAATATTTGCGCCGTGACCGCCGTTCTGGTGATCGTCGCGGCGAAGCTGAAATTCGGATAAGGGAGAAACAAGATGACCATCCATTGGTGCGGCACCGGCCTATCGGCCATCCCCGGCCTGCGGCGGCTGCTGGAAATGGGCCATGATGTGGCCGTCTGGAACCGGACGCCGGACAAGGCCCGCGAAGCGGTGGGCGATCTGACCACCAACATCCACGCGTTTTCCATCGCCAATCTGGGTCAGCTGCTCAGCCCGCAGGATGTGATCGTGTCCATGCTGCCCGGCGATTGGCATGTGCCGCTGGCCGAGCTCGCCATCGAACGCGGAGCGCATTTCGTATCCTCGTCCTACATCGCGCCGGACATGCGCGCCCTGAACGACAAGGCCGCCGCGGCGGGTGTCTGCCTGGTGAATGAGGTCGGCCTGGACCCCGGCATCGACCACCTGATGGCGCATGCGCTGGTGGACGACTACAAAGCCTCTGACGCCTTTGACGCAGGCAATGAGATCAGCTTCCTCTCCTATTGCGGCGGTATCCCCAAGACACCGAACCCGTTCCGCTACAAGTTCAGCTGGTCGCCGCTTGGCGTGCTGAAAGCGCTGCGCTCGCCTTCGAAATCCATCCGTGACTTCAACGAATTCGACGTGGCCCGCCCCTGGGATGCAATCTCCTCCTATGAGGCCCCGCTGCCCACGCCCGAAAGCTTCGAAGTCTACCCCAACCGCGACTCGCTGCCCTTCATGGGTCAGTACCATTTCGGCGAGGACTGGAAGGTCAAGGAATTCGTCCGCGGCACCCTGCGCCTGAACGGCTGGGCCGAGGCCTGGGACAGCGTCTTCAAAGAGGTCGAAACCCTGGAAGGCGAAGCTGGCGATGCCCGGCTGAAGGAGATGTCCGATCAATTCTGGTCCGACAACGCCTATGACGAAGGTGAGCCGGACCGCGTTGTCCTGTGTGTGGATCTCAAGGTTGAAAAAGACGGCGCGCCTGTCTGGCACAAGACCTATGTGATGGACGCCTGGGGCGATGAGCGCGGCACTGCCATGGCGCGGCTTGTGTCCTTCCCGGTTTCCTTCGCCATCGAAGCGGTGATGAACGGCAAGATCGCCCCCGGCGTCCACGCCGCCCCCTCCGACGCTGCGCTGGTCAGCAAATGGATGGGCGAAATCGACAAGCTGGCGCAGCACCTGCAAGTGGTCGATCAGACCGCCTGATCAAGAAAACGGAGCGCCCCATCCGGCGCTCCGCTCCCTTTTTCATCTCGCCAAAAAACTCCGGGGAGTGCGAGGGGCTGGCCCCTCGCTCCTGTCCACGGGGCTCGCGCCTACATCAGGTCGTTCTCGATATCCTCGGCCGAGATCCCCAGTGCATCCAACCCATTTTCCAGATGGTCCGACAGGTGTGGCGTCCCCAGCAGGTAGTCGGCACAGGGTGTCGAGGCTTCGGTCTTCGCGGTGGCGATGGCTTCGGCCAGATCCTCGGCAAAGAAGCTTTCGCGTCCAATCCACATGACGGCCACCAGCTCGGCCTGTTCGTCTTCGTTCAGTCGGTCGATGAAGGCACGCAGTTCCCCTTCGGCCCGATCCAGTTCCCGGGCCATCAGCGCCACCTGACCGATCTTTCGGGCAGAAATTTCCAACATCGTTCCAATCCTTCCGTTCGCCGTTTCAGTCGCATCAGACCCTTTTGACCGGTCCGGAGTCCTTGATCTGGCGCAAGGTGAAGCTTCAGCTCAGAGCGTGCCATCCCCGGACGGCAACCGGACCGCTGCGCCCACGCAGCTCGACCGGTGGCAAAGCGACCCATCCATCCTCCGACTGGTCAGCGGCGTCCAGAACCCCTTGCGAGGCGACCACCGCAAACCCGCAGGTCTTGGTCAATTGTTCCAGGCGCGACGCGCTGTTCACGGTGTCACCAAAGACCGAATATTCCAGCCGCCCGGTGTCCCCCACCACGCCACAGAACACCTCGCCCCGGTGGATGCCAATGCCGATGCGCACGGCATCGTCCCGTTCATCCGACCATTGCCCGATCTCGGTCACCAGCCCTTTCGCGCATGACAGCGCCGCGCTGGCATCGCCTGCTCCGTCAAACAGCACCATCACCGCATCGCCCATGAACTTGTCGATCACGCCCGAATGCGCGGACACGATCCGCGACACCCGGCTGCGGAACTCGGTGATGAACCCGGTGACCTCCTGCGGGTTGCGATCCTGGGCCCAGCGGGTAAAGCCGCGGATATCGATGAACATCACGCACATCTCCTGTCGGGTGCCATGGCGAAGCGCCTCCAGCCCTTCTTCGGCCAGATGCCCGGCGATACGCGCCGGCAGATAGCGGGTCAGATTGGCCTTCTGGCGCGCTTCGACGATCGAATTCTTCAGCAACGCCCGCATGCGCTGCGCCGCCACGATCATCACCACACCGGCCAGGGCGATCATCGCCAGCCTGATGAAATTGGGGGGCGATGACAGAAACAAACGCGCCCTGTCTTCCAGCCCGGCCACATCACCCTCACCCGGCAGAAAGGCAACCATCGTCGCCACGGCGAACACCCATTGCCGCCGCAGCACGTCGATCTGCAGGCTGTCCACCGGGCTGACGATCAGAACAAAGAACACCAGCAGGCTGAAGGCAACCAGCATCCGCAGCAGCGACACCAGGCCTTCGGCGTCAATCTCGGCCTGCCGCAGCACCTGGTGTTCAGGCCGGTCCATGGTCAGTGATCAGGCTTGCTGAGCGGCACAACATTGCTGGGATCATCCGGGGCCAGCTCTTCGAAGTCAAAATTGTCCAGCCGCTGCGCCCGGCGACCGGCCTTGTCGGCGCTGATCTTGATTTCCGAGATGTCTTTGGCCGCCTGACCGAAATGCCGGTCCAGATTGGCAACCCGGTCGCCCAGTCGCTCGACATCCTTGTGCAACATGCCCAGTTCCTTGCGGATGGCCCCGGCCTGTTCGCGCATACGGGCGTCTTTCAGGATCGCGCGCATGGTGTTCAGGGTTGCCATGCAGGTGGTGGGCGACACGATCCAGACCCGCGCGGCAAAACCTTCGCGCACGATGTCCGAAAAATTGGCGTGCAGCTCGGCATAGACCGCCTCGGACGGCAGGAACATCAGCGCCCCGTCGGCGGTTTCTCCGTCGATGATGTATTTCTCGGAAATCGCCTTGATATGGGCCCGCAGCGCGGTCTTCATCATCCGTGCGGCTTCTTGCAACTGGCCCTGCGTTTCCGCGTTGCGCAGCGCCTCATAGGGTTCCAGCGGAAACTTGCTGTCGATCACGATGGGGCCGGGGGGGTTCGGCAGGTGAATCAGGCAGTCCGCGCGCTTGCCATTGGTCAGCGTGTGTTGCAGCGAATAACTGTCGGCGGGCAGTGCCTTGGACACGATGTCATTCAGCTGGATTTCCCCGAACGCGCCGCGGGTCTGTTTGTTCGACAGGATGTCCTGCAGGCTCAGCACATCCCCCGAAAGCTTGGTGATGTTGTCCTGCGCCTTGTCGATCATCTTCAGCCGCTCCTGCAACTGGGTCAGCGAGGTGGCTGTCTGCTTGGATGATCCGTGCAGCGATTCCTTCATGCGTTCCTGCATTTCGGTCATCGCGCGCTGCGCCCGCAGGGCATTGTCGGCCAGCCGGTCGTTCATGTGCTGCTGCACCGCGCCCAACCGCGCCTCGACCGTCTGGATCATCTGCACCTGCGCGTTGGCCTGCGTTTCCGAAACATGCTGCAAGCCGCCGCGCAGCTGCTCTTGCCCCTGGCCCAGCTGCTGCACATGCTGTCCCAGATGCGCCAGCTGCTGTGCCAACGGCTCGGCCATCTGCGCGGACCGATTGGCGGCACGCAGCCCAAGAAACAGCAGGATCAGAATCAGCGCCAGTGCGCCGATACCCACCAGCGCGACAAGGACCACCGGGTCGCTGAAAGAATACGTCTGTCCTGCAATCTGGATCATGTTGACCTCATCTGCCCTGCGTCATGTTCTTGTTTTGTTTTCGCCTTCTATCCCGCTTCGCCATCCGGATCAACTGCGCCCGAACAGCCGTTCGATATCGGCCAGCTTCAGTTCCACATAGGTGGGGCGGCCGTGGTTGCATTGGCCGGAATGGGGCGTGGCCTCCATCTCGCGCAGCAGGGCGTTCATCTCTTCCCCGCGCATACGTCTGCCAGACCGGATCGACCCATGGCAGGCCACGCGGGACAAGATCGCCTCGACCTTGGCCTGCACCAGTTGGCTGGAGCCCTGATCGTCCAGTTCATCCAGAATGTCCCTGATCATCGCCGTGGCATTCACCTCTCCCAGAATCGCAGGGGTTTCACGCACGGCAACGGCATTTCCGCCGAAGGGTTCAATCGTCAGCCCCATCTGCGACAGCGCCTCCGCCACTTCGGTCAGGCGGGCACAGTCACCAGCGGAGAGCTCCACGATTTCCGGGATCAGCAGAGCCTGCGCTGCAACGCCGGTTTCCGCCATCTGCCGCTTCAGCTTTTCATAAACCAACCGCTCGTGCGCGGCGTGCTGGTCAACGATGACCATCCCATCCGCTGTTTGGGCGATGATGTAGTTCTCATGCACCTGCCCCCGCGCCGCGCCCAACGGCAGCGCTTCTGCCACGGGTTCTGCGGTGGCGGGATCTGCGGGCGCGGGCGGGTCGTTGACCTCGACCATCTGTCCACTGAACGCATCGCGCAGCTCGGCAAAGCCGGAGGAGGGCTGTGGATCGGGCCGTTGAGCGGCAAAGCTGCTGCGCAGGGCGCCCGCGCTTGGCCGGTCCATCTGATACACACGGGGGGCACCGCTCTGGGTCGGTTGTTCCGACCGCATCGCCCCAAGGGTCGCGCCTGCAACGGTACTGGAGGCCCGGTGCCCGGCTTCGGCCAAGGCGTGGCGCAGGGACGACACGATCAGCCCACGCACAACGCCCGGATCGCGAAACCGGACTTCGGATTTTGCGGGGTGCACGTTCACGTCCACCAAAGAAGGGTCGCAATCCACAAACAGCGCCGCCGCCGGGTGGCGATCCCGGCTCAGGAAATCGAAATAGGCCGCTCGCAGCGCGCCGGTCAGCATCTTGTCCCGCACCGGACGGGCGTTGACGAACAGATACTGCGCGACGGCAGCCCCACGGGAATAGGTCGGCAGCGCCGCATAGCCAAACAGGCGCACCCCATCGCGGGTCGCATCAATCCGCAGCGCGTTTTCCGCAAACTCCCGACCCAGCACCTGGGCTAGACGACCATGCAGCGCGTCAAACAGGTCCCCGGACATCGGATCGGCGCGGAAGGTTACACGGCCCTCCCCGCCCCCGGACACATCGCGCAGCGTGAACCCCACGGCGGGTTCCGCCATCGCCAGCCGCTTGATCGTGTCGTTGATCGCCTGTGTTTCGGCCCGGTCCGAGCGCATGAATTTCAGACGAGCCGGAGTGGCAAAGAAAAGGTCGCGCAACTCGACGATGGTGCCAGCCCGCAAGGCTGCGGGGCGTACCTCCTCGGACCGGCCACCGGCCACACGGATCTGTGCCGCCTCAGCCCCCTTGGCCCGGCTGGTGATGGACAGGCGCCCGACCGCCCCCAGCGAGGGCAGCGCCTCTCCCCGGAACCCGAAGGTGTGAATGTCCAGCAGGTCAGAGCCGTCGATCTTGGACGTGGCATGACGGGACAGCGCCAGCGGCAACTCCTCGGGCGGAATACCGCACCCGTCATCGGTCACCCGGATGAGCGTCTTGCCCCCATCCGCAATATCGATGGTGATCCGGGTGGCGCCCGCGTCGATCGCGTTCTCTACCAGCTCCTTCACGGCAGAGGCCGGGCGTTCCACAACCTCACCGGCGGCGATCCGGTTGATCGCAGCATCATCAAGTTGGCGGATGGAGGCGCGTTGATCGCCGATATTGGTGTCAGTCTGTACCATACCACTATACTTAGCATGGCGACGGCCGATTCTGCCAGTGACCTTGAGGGCGGGTTCGGCGGGTTTCAGGCCGCCTGGGGCGCGCCTGTCCGGCTGCGGCACGGGCCAAATTTCGCCGCCACCGCCAGGATGAGACCGGACACGGTTGCGATCATTCCCGCAGCGGAAACCGCATCATACGCGCCCAGCCACAAAGGTCCATATCCCGCCAGCACATATCCCAGAACTGCGGACAGAGTCGCGAAGAACACGCTCCAAGCCACCTGCCCTTCCAGCCGGTTTGACATCATACGCGCCGCAGCCGGGGGACAGATGAACATGGCGATGACGATGATTGAACCAACCGCGTCAAAGGCGGCAACGGCGGCAATCGCGGCGGTGATCACCAAGGCCATGCCCAAGGCATTGACCGGGATCCCCTGCGTGCGGGCGAACCCTTCGTCAAAGGTTGAAATCTTCAGCGCCCGCCAGAACAGACCAATGAAGATCGAAACCCCGATCAGTGTCAGAAAGATGCGCGGCAGCTCCACCGGCAGATGCATCAAAGCTTGCACGTAAAGCAGGGACGACCAGCCGGTTGCGTCCAGCCAGATCAGGCTTTCCAGATTGCCATAAAGCGCGTGTTCGACGTCCAGGTGAACGGTTGAGGTGTCCGTCTGCTCCAGCAGCAGAACGCCGCCCGCAAACATGGTGGTAAAGACCACGCCCATCGCAGCACCCGGTTCGATCCGGCCCAGCCGGCGGATCGCCTCGATCAGCACCACCGCAACAATCGCGGCCCCCGCCGCGCCCAGCATCATCGGCCAGGCCGCAATGGCCCCGGTCAACAAGAAGGCCACCACGATGCCGGGCAGAACAACATGGCTGATCGCATCGCCGATCAGTGCCTGCCGACGCAGCAACAGGAAGTTGCCGGGCAGCGCACAGGCAATCGCCGCAAAGACCCCGATCAGCATCGGTGTCAGCGACAGGGGAACAAACTCTTCACCGCTCATACTGCTACGCCTTGCGGCCCCCCGATCATGCTGTCGACTTCAGCGATCTGATCGCGTGTCAGGACGGTTTCGATATCCCGCAGCCCGTCATAGAGCGCCGCCGCCGCTTCGTGGGTCTGGTCGCCACGCACGATTTCCCAGCGCCGCTCATCCCGCAGCGCCTTGGCCGCGCGGGCCTTGCCCTGATCGGTCGCCACGCCGTCTGCCCGCACCAGCCCGGCCCGCCGCAGCAGGCGCAGGGTCAGCTTTTCGTAGATCGGCTGCCCCTGTGCCAAGGCCAGCAAGCCCTGCCGCAGGTGAACGCGGCGTTGAAACCGCCGATGCCGCAGAACCGCCGCCAGCACCCCGCGCCCGGGGGCCAGCAGCAGAGAAACCAGAAACAGCGCAAAGCTGACCAGAACGATGATCGGACCAGTTGGCAGGTTGGGGGCCGAGGCCGAAATTGCAGCGCCCAGATAGGCCGCAACGCCACCGGCAAGGCCCGCCAGCAGCACCACGTGTTCGCTGCGTTCGGTCCAGAACCGCGCCGTTACCGCCGGAATGATCAACAGCGCCACGATCAGGATCAGACCAACGATCTTCAAACCCACCACGGTCACGGCCATGACCAATCCCATGATCGCCATGTCGGTCAGATGGACGGGAACCCCACGAGCGGCTGCATACTCCGGATCAAAGGCCACCAGCGTCATCGGGCGGCGCAACAGCAGGATCAGGATCAGCGTCAGGCCCCCGCCCGCCGCAATGACCATGGCATCGGACCACAACATCCCCGCCGTTGATCCCAGCAGGAAGCCTTCAAGCCCCGCCTGTCGTCCCATCCCCAAGGTCTGGATCACCGTCAGCAGGACGATGCCGAACCCGAAGAAGACGGACAGGACCGCGCCAATCGCCGCATCTTCGGCCAGCCGCGTGTTGCGGGTCAGCCAGTTCAGGCACCACAACCCGATGGCAGAAGACACCGCAGACCCGATCAACAGACCCAAGAGGTTGCGCCCGTCGCCCCCGAAGCTCGCCATCAGCAGGAAGGCAAGGCACACCCCCGGCAATGTCGCGTGTGAGACCGCATCGCTGACCAGGGCGCGCTTGCGCAGAAACAGGAAGGTTCCGGTAATTCCGGCAGAAACGCCCAGCAAGGTCGCACCGATGGCGACCAGCGTGGCGTTGTAACCAAGCTGCAGGGTCAGGGCCTCGAACAACATGGGATCAGCCTACGGCGCGGGAGAGCTGTTCAACCTGGGCGGTGGCCAACCGGCCACCATAAGCCGCCTGCAGGGTGTCGGCAGTGAACGCTGTTTCAACCGGGCCCTCGGCCACCTTGCGGGTGTTGATCAGAAACACATTGTCGAAATACTCGGTCACAGTGGCCAGATCGTGATGCACCACGACAACCGTCTTGCCTGCTTCGCGCAGGGCTTTCAGCACGCTGATGATGGCTTTTTCGGTCGCTGCATCGACGCCGGCAAACGGCTCGTCCAGAAGATAGAGATCTGCATCCTGCGCCAGCGCACGTGCCAGGAACACCCGCTGCTGCTGGCCCCCGGACAGCTGCCCGATCTGCCGGTCGGCAAAATCGCGCATTCCGACGCGCGACAGGCAATCCAGTGCCCGCGCCTTGTGCCGGTTCCGCAACCGACCCAACAAGCCGAGCTCCCGATAAAGGCCCATCATGACCACATCGATCACCCGGGTCGGGAAATCCCAGTCCACGCTGGCGCGCTGCGGGACATAGGCGATCCGCCCGCGCTGTTCGTCGATGGGTTTGCCAAAGACCTGGATCTGGCCCGACACCGGCTTGATGATCCCCAGCGCCGCTTTCAGCGTGGTGGATTTCCCGGCGCCATTCGGACCGATCACCGCGGTCATCTTGCCCGGCTCGATGGTCATATCCACCGAAAACACCGCAGGTTTCTGACCATATGTGACCGTCAGGCCGCGCACGCACAGCGGGCTGTTCTCATGGGACGCGGGTTCCGCAATGCGTCCCGCCGTGGTCGCCAGTTCCAATGTCATCTGATCAGAGCCCTGCCGAAAGTTTGCCATTCATGCCCCGTTCCGGGACATCGGCACCCAAGGCGCCCGCGATGGTGGTGAAATTGTGGTCCAGCATTCCGACATAGGTTCCTTCATAGGTGTTGTCGGACCCCATCGCATCGGAAAACAGCTCACCACCCACCTGAACCTCATGACCTTTTGCCGCAGCGCCTTCGATCAAGGCACGCACAGACCGATCCGAGACCGAGCTTTCGACAAACACCGCCGTCACATTGCGCGCGACCAGCAGGTCAACCAGTTCGGACACCCGGTTCAGCCCGGCTTCGGATTGGGTGGAAATGCCCTGAATCCCAAGGACCTCGAACCCATAGTCGCGCCCGAAGTAACCAAATGCATCATGGGCGGAGATCAGGACGCGGCTTTCCGCCGGGACCGCCGCCAGCAGCTCGGCACCATAGGACGCCAGCCGATCCAGTTCCGCCTGATGGTTCCGCGCGTTGGCAGCAAAGGCCTCTGCCGCCTCCGGCCGCGCGTCCGACAGTGCAAGCTGCACCTGGGTGACGACCTGTTTCCACAGGATCGGGGTCATCCAGACGTGCGGATCGAATTTGTCGTCATAATCATCATGCCCGCGCAGAACATCCTTTGGCAGCCCTTCGGCCACGGCCACAACGGTGCGCTTGCGAGACAGATCGTGAAAGAACTCTTCCATCTGCGCTTCCAGATACAGACCGTGCCACAGCACCAGATCGGCCCGGGTCATCGCCACGATGTCGCTGCGGGTCTGGCGATAGGCATGCGGATCGACACCGGGGCCCATCAGCGCTTTCACTTCGACCAGATCACCACCGACCTGACGGACCGCATCAGCAATCATGCCCGTGGTTGTCACGACCTTGAGCCGCTGTTCGGCCTCAACTGGAGAGGTCAGCAACGGGGCCAGAAACATCAGGCCCAGCAAGAACACTGCCATACGACGCACAACCATTACGGACTTCTCCTATTCATGTTGCTGCAATGCAATATGAGAACGATTCGCAGTTTAGTCAATGCTATTGCGACTTATTCGCAATAAGGGAATATTTTGTCCAATCAGTCAATTTTTCAGGCCGATCCTACCCGGGTTCCTTGATAACATGTCGCACCCATGCGAACGTGCGCGAAAGCTTCCCGGGAAAATCAACATGGACAGCCAGACTCAAGACCGAACGGCGCATCTGCCGCAATTGGCCGATCTCCGGAATCCTGGCACCCCGCTCGACCTGGATTGGGTCACCGGGGTTCAGGCCAACACATCTGCCATCGAACGGCGCGCCGCCACCCTGCCGGGCCGTCGCAGCGTCAAGAAGGCGTATCAGGCCGCATGGCTTTTGAAGGCCATCTCCTGCATCGACCTGACCACCCTCTCGGGCGACGACACCGAAGGCCGGGTTCGCCGCCTGTGTGCAAAAGCCCGCCAACCGGTACGGGCGGATCTGCTGGCCACTCTGGGGCTGCCGGATCTGACGACCGGTGCGGTCTGCGTTTATCATGACATGATCCCCGCTGCCGTAGCAGCACTGCAGGGAACCGGCATCCCGGTGGCCGCCGTTTCTACCGGCTTTCCCGCAGGCCTGTCCCCTTTCCACCTGCGGATCGCCGAGATCGAGGAAAGCGTGAAGGCCGGAGCGCATGAAATCGACATCGTCATCTCCCGCCGTCACGTTCTGACCGGCAACTGGCAGGCGCTCTATGACGAGATGCAGGCCTTCCGGAATGCCTGTGGTGATGCCCATGTCAAAGCCATTCTGGCGACGGGTGAGCTGGGCTCGCTGCGCAATGTCGCCCGGGCCTCTCTGGTCTGCATGATGGCCGGTGCGGATTTCATCAAGACCTCGACCGGCAAGGAAAGCGTCAACGCCACGCTGCCGGTGACCCTGGTCATGCTGCGCGCCATTCGCGACTACTATGACCGCACGGGCTATCGCGTGGGTTACAAACCCGCGGGTGGGATCTCCAAGGCGAAGGACGCACTGGTCTATCTGTCGCTGATCAAGGACGAGCTGGGCGACCGCTGGCTGCAACCGGATCTGTTCCGCTTCGGCGCCTCGTCCCTGCTGGGGGACATCGAACGACAACTGGAACACCATGTCACTGGCGCCTATTCGGCGGGGTATCGTCATGGCATGGGGTAAGCGCCCCGGAATTCGACACGAATTCCGGCCCGATTTCCGGGTCGGAAATCGGTTCCGCAAAGGATCAGACCTATGAGCATCAAGGACATCTTCGACACCATGGACTATGGCCCTGCCCCAGAAAGCGCAGCCGAAGCTCTGGCGTGGCTGGTCGATCAAGGAGACCGCTTCGGCCATTTCATCGACGGGGCATTCACCCCGCCCGGGGACGGCTTCGACTCCCGCAACCCGGCAACAGGGGAAGTGCTGGCAACGCTGACCCAGGCCACGCAGGCCGATGTGGACGCGGCCGTCGCAGCCGCTCGAAAGGCGCAGCCGAAGTGGGCGGCGCTGGGTGGCGCGGGTCGTGCCCGCCACCTCTATGCTATTGCACGCCTTCTACAGAAACACGCGCGGTTGTTCGCGGTTCTGGAAACGCTGGACAACGGCAAACCGGTCCGGGAATCCCGCGACATCGACGTCCCCCTGGCCCAGCGGCATTTCTACTATCATGCCGGCATGGCACAGCTGGCCGACAGTGAACTGCCGGATCGGGAGGCGCTGGGGGTCTGTGGTCAGATCATCCCGTGGAACTTCCCGCTGCTGATGCTGGCCTGGAAAGTCGCCCCAGCCATTGCGATGGGCAACACCGTTGTCCTGAAACCCGCGGAATACACCTCGCTGACTGCGCTGCTGTTTGCGGACATCTGCCGCCAGGCCGGGCTGCCCAAAGGGGTCGTCAACATCGTCACCGGGGACGGGGCCGTGGGCGAAATGATCGTCAATGCGGAGGTGGACAAGATCGCCTTCACCGGGTCGACCGAAGTCGGGCGCAGGATCCGCGAGGCCACCGCTGGCAGCGGCAAGGCATTGACGCTGGAGCTGGGCGGCAAGTCCCCCTACATCGTGTTTGACGATGCCGATATCGATTCCGCCGTCGAAGGGCTGGTGGACGCGATCTGGTTCAATCAGGGGCAGGTCTGTTGCGCCGGGTCGCGCCTGTTGGTGCAGGAAGGCATCGCCGAGCGGTTCCTGGGCAAGCTCAAGGCACGGATGGGCAAGCTGCGCGTCGGCAATCCGCTGGACAAATGCATCGATATCGGCGCGGTTGTGGACGCGGTGCAGCTGGACCGGATTTCCGATATGGTCGGCGGCTGCACGTCCGGAGACACCCATCAGGCGCAGATCGCGATGCCCGCGACCGGGTGTTTCTATCCCCCGACCCTGATCGAAGGTCTGTCGCCTGCCGATCCCCTGATGCAGGAGGAGATCTTTGGGCCGGTGCTGGTCTCCTGCACCTTCCGGACCCCCGCAGAAGCCGTGGAGCTGGCCAACAACACGCGCTACGGGCTGGCGGCCTCCGTCTGGTCGGAGAACCTCAACCTTGCGCTGAATATCGCGCCAAAGCTGGCGGCGGGCGTGGTCTGGGTCAACGCGACCAACCTGTTTGATGCGGCGGCCGGTTTCGGCGGCGTTCGCGAAAGCGGCTTTGGCCGCGAAGGCGGCTGGGAAGGGTTGAACGCCTATACCCGCCCGCGCGGCAAAGCCAAACCGCTGGCCCCGGTGGCCGCGGTTGATGGCAATGGCGCCTCCGGCGATCCGATCGACCGGACCGCCAAGATGTACGTCGGCGGCAAACAGGCGCGTCCGGACAGCGGGTATTCCAAAGCCGTCTATGGCAAGAACGGGACACTGCTGGGCCACGTCGGTCTGGGCAACCGCAAGGACGTCCGCAACGCGGTTGAGGCCGCAGCGGGCGCGAAGGGCTGGTCCAAGACCACCGGCCACCTGCGGGCGCAGATCCTGTATTACGTGGCTGAAAACCTGTCGGCGCGGGCCGAGGAGTTCGCCCATCGCATCGACGCCATGACCGGCAAGCGGGGCGGAGCGACAGAGGTTGAGGCATCCATCCAGCGTCTGTTCACCGCCGCCGCCTGGGCGGACAAATATGACGGCCAGGTTCACGGCGTTCCCATTCGCGGTGTGGCGCTGGCGATGAAGGAACCCGTTGGCGTCATCGGTGCCCTCTGCGCGGACGAAGCACCGCTCCTGGGTCTGGTTTCCGTCATGGCGCCAAGCATCGCGATGGGCAACCGCACCGTGCTGGTTGCAAGCGAGGCGTTCCCACTGGCGGCAACCGATTTCTATCAAGTGCTTGAAACCTCGGACGTGCCGGGCGGGGTGGTCAACATCCTGACGGGCAGCCATCAGGAACTGGCCAAGCCGCTGGCGTCACACATGAATGTGGACGCGGTCTGGTCCTTCAGCTCGACCGATCTGTCGCAGGAGATCGAGCAGGCTTCGGCCACAAACCTCAAGCGCAGCTGGGTAAACAACCGCTTGGCACGCGACTGGTCGCTGGATCACAGCAAGCAGTTCCTGGAAGCTGCGACAGAGATCAAGAATATCTGGGTGCCTTACGGCGAATAAGACACCCCACAGCAGACATCAAAAAGGGCCGGCTCCACACAGGAACCGGCCCTTTTCTGTTCATGCCAAACGGATCAATTGGTGGTGGTTTCCAGCCCCTCCGGCTGTCCGACGACGACAAAATGCAGATCTTCGGGACGCAGCAGCTCCTGCGCCACGCGCTTCACATCATCCAGCGTGACGGCGTTGACTTGATCGTTGCGGGTCGCGATGTAATCGACCGGCAGCCCCTGCATCTGCATCGAGGCCATGATCGAAGCGATTTGCGCATTGCCGTCAAACCGCAGCGGATAGGCCCCGGTCAGATAGGTCTTGGCATCCTGCAGCTCCTTGGGCGTCACGCCCTCTTCCGCCATCTTGCGCCATTCGTCGCGGATCACGCCAATGGCCTCGGCAATCCGGTCGTTCGACGACGCAACCGACCCCATGTAGATCGCGGCATTGTCCTTTGGCACCAGATAGGAATAGACGCCATAGGTCAGGCCGCGCTTTTCCCGAACTTCCGTCATCAGGCGGCTTTCGAACGAGCCTCCGCCCAGGATCTGGTTCAGAATGTAGGCTGCGAAGAAATCCGGATCATCGCGGTCAATGCCACTGTGTCCGAACAGAGCCGTGGACTGGGGCGTGGCAAAGTCGACAACGGTCACCCCGCCGGGGATCGTCACGGTGGCCGGTCCCGGCAACGGCGCGCCGGACGCGGGCAGTTCAGCAAAAAGCCGGTCCAGCAGCCGGCCCAGTTCCGCCTCATCAATGTCGCCTACGGCCGCGACCACCATCCGGTCACGGGCCAGCACATTGCGATGCGCGGCCAGCACATCCTCACGGGTCAGGGAGGTCACGCTTTCGATCGTGCCTTTGCCATCCGTTTCATAGGGGTGATCAGCATAGGCCGAGCGGGCAAAGACCTCGCCCGCGATGGAGCGTGGGTCCTTCAGATCCGATTTCAGCCCAGACACGATCTGTGCCCGGACCCGATCAAGGGCGTCCTGGTCAAAGCGCGGTTCATTCAGCGTCAGACGCAGCATGTCCACAGCTTCATCCCGATTTTCGGTCAGAAAGCGTGCCGATACGGACAGGGCATCATCGCGTGCATCGTAAGAGAAATAGGCCGCCAGCCCTTCCAGCTTGCGGGCATAGTCCTGTGCCTTCAGATCACCAGCGCCTTCTTCCAGAAGCGCCGCCATCAGATAGGTCGCCCCCCGTTTGCCAGCCGCATCCAGCGAGGTCCCGCCCCGGAACCGGATTTCCAGCGCGGTGAACGGAATGGAATGATCTTCGACCAACCAGGCATCCACACCACCCGGCGAGGTTACTTCGCGGATTTTCACCTCTGCCAACGCGGGCAGCGACAGGCACATGGCCACGCAGGCCCCAAGCAGCACTCTGATCCCGATCATTGGGTCACCTCCTGATCCCGCATCAGCCAACCGGTGACGGACGCTTCGGGCCGCAGCACCTCTTTGGCGGCGGCAATGATCTGTTCTTCTGTCACGGCCTGCAGCAGATCCGGCCAGGCCTGGACATCCTCAACCGTCAGGCCACTTGTCAGCGCGCGCCCGTAGCGGTTGGCGATGCCGTCGACATTGTCACGGGCATAGATCTGCGAGGCGCGCAGCTGCATCTTGATCCGGTTCAGCTCTTCGGGGTCCACGCCTTCCCGGATGAATTCAGCCACGGCGGCGTCCATCGCATCTTCGGCTTCTTGCAGCCCGACACCTTCGGCCGGCACCACGATCAGGTCAAAGGTCGTGTCGTCCAGCGAGGTTCCGTTGTAGAACGCACCGGACCAGACGGCCTTTTTCTGTTCGAACTGCAACCGCTCGGTCAGGTGCGATGTGGTGCTTCCGCCCAGAAGTTCGGACAGCAGGTACAGCGCGGCGGCCTTTTCCTGAGCTCCCGGATCACGTTCCGGCGCCAGATAGCTGCGATGAACATAGGGTTGCGCCACACGCGGGTCCTTGAAGGTCAGGCGCCGAGCCGAAGTCTGCGGCGGTTCCTGCGCGCGGTAGCGTTCCGGCAGGTCTGGATTGGCAGGGATCACGCCATAGTATTTTTCGGCCAGCTGCTTCACCTCTTCGGGATCCACATCGCCCGAGACCACCAGGATCGCGTTGTTCGGAGAATAATAGGTCTGGTAGAAGGACAGCGCGTCCTCCATGTCCAGCTCTTCCATCTCATGACGCCAGCCGATGATCGGCACACCGTAGCGATGGTTCAGATACTGCGAGGCGTTCATCTGTTCGCCAAACAGCGCACGCGGATTGTTGTCGGTCCTCTGGTTGCGCTCTTCCAGAATCACATCGCGTTCGGTGACGATGTCATTTTCCGTCAGACGGATGTTGCGCATCCGGTCCGCCTCCATCCGCATCATCAGCTCCAGCCGGTCAGAGGCGACACGCTGAAAATAGGCGGTGTAGTCATAACTGGTGAACGCGTTGTCCTGACCGCCATTGGCCGCAACGGTCGCTGACAATTCACCTGCCGCCATGGTCTCGGTCGCTTTGAACAACAGGTGTTCCAGAAAATGCGCAACGCCTGACTGTCCTTTGGGTTCATCGGCAGATCCGGCACGATACCAGACCATCTGTTGCACGACCGGGGCGCGGTGATCTTCGACCACCACGACGTCCATGCCGTTCTCAAGCGAGAACGTGGTGACGGGTTCCTTGCCCAGATCCTGGGCCTGTGCAGCGGATATGCCTGCACATAGGATTGCGCCTGCAGCGGCCCGAAGGGTCCTGCTTAACATGCTGCTTCCTCCAAATTCTATCTGACCTAAAGCTACGGCAGATTGGCGGGGAAACAAGCGGACATCCCACAAAAGTGAGGTGCCTGGACGATTTACTCCAGAACTTCGGGGGGCGAGGTCGGCGTGCCGAAGCCCGAGCGGCGGAACTCTTCGGTCACGGCAAAGGGCTCCAGCGCCTGTTTGCGATAGGCCTGTTCGTAGCGGTCGACCGGGAACAGCTTGATCCGTCCGGTGCGGCGCTGACGTTTGCGGAACTTGGCATCCGCTGCGGCCAGTGATTCCCGCACGCCGGGTTCAACACCGTGACGGCTGGCCGCGGTCACCAGCGCCGAATCCCCTGCGGGAATGCCGTTGTTGGGATCCAAGGCGGACGTCCGACCACCCAGCGCCGCCACGGCATCCGCCTGCGGGGTCGGATCAACAAGGTTAGATCCGCCGGGCGTCGGCTGCGGAAGCGTTGCATAATCGGTCGGCGGGGTCAGCGGCTTGGTCGGCAGAACCTGGAACTCATCCGGGCCACGAGTGGTTGAGCGGATCAGGCGCAATTCCTTCTGCGCACAGCCGGCAACGACCGCTGCACAGAGCAAGACACAGATACCCGTCGTCAATTTCATGGCGCACACTCCTGCCAGTTTCAGCGGGTTTTACCCGATTTGACGGCTAAGGTCACGAGGCCTTTTTGCTGCGCCCTTCAAACAGGATCAAACCCGCCGCCCCGGCGAAAATGAAGATGTCCGCCACGTTGAACACGAATGGGTTGTTGATCCCGCAGCAGGACATGTTCAGGAAATCCAGCACATAGCCATACAGCAGCCGGTCGATGACATTGCCCAGCGCGCCACCGATCAGCAGCCCCGCGCTCAGCCGCATCAGCGCATTGCGATGGGCCCGCGCAACCCAGATGGCCACCACCAGACACACCAGCAAAGAAAAGCCGATCAGCACCCAGCGCGCCGTGTCTGACCCGCCTTCGAACAGGCCAAAGTTGATTCCCGTGTTTTCGCCGTAGCGAAAATTGAGCAGAGGGGGGTACACGTCGATGCTGCGGACGCGGGCCAGATCCATCCCGTGGACGACCACATATTTGCTGATCTGATCCAGCAAGAAGGCCCAGAACCCGGCCCAGAACATCAGACGCGACCCCATTCCCAATGCCTCAGTGACGGAAGTGGCGCATGCCGGTGAAGACCATCGCCAGACCTGCGTCGTTGGCGGCCTTGATCACCTCGTCATCGCGCATCGACCCGCCGGGCTGGATCACGCAGGTGCCACCAGCGGCCGCAGCTTCCAGCAGACCGTCCGCAAACGGGAAGAACGCGTCCGATGCCACGGCGCAGCCCTTGGCCAGGCTTTCCTCCAGCCCCAGTTCGGCAGCCATGCGGCCCGCCTTGGCGGCGGCGACATTGGCGCTGTCCAGGCGGCTCATCTGACCGGCGCCTACGCCCACGGTAGCGTTGTCTTTGACATAGACGATGGCGTTGGATTTGACGTGTTTGGCCACCTTCCAGGCGAACAGCAGATCCTGCATCTGTTCCTCGGTGGGGGCCTTTTCGGTAACCACTTTCAGGTCCTCCATACCGACGTAACCCACGTCTTTGTCCTGCACCAGCAGACCACCGGCGACCTGCTTGTACGCGGTCAGCGGTGCGCGCGCATCGGGCAGACCGTCGGTCAGCAGCAAGCGCAGGTTCTTCTTGGCGGCAAAGATCTCTTTCGCTTCGTCCGACGCACCCGGTGCAATCACGACCTCGGTAAAGATCTCAACAATCTTCGCAGCGGTGTCGGCGTCCAGCGGCTGGTTCAGGGCGACGATGCCGCCAAACGCGCTGGTGCGGTCACAGTCGAACGCTTTCTGATAGGCCTCGGCCAGGGTCGCGCCCTTGGCGACGCCACAGGGGTTGGCGTGTTTGATGATCGCCACAGCCGCGGATTCGGCCGGGTCGAACTCGGCAACCAGCTCAAACGCCGCGTCGGTGTCGTTGATGTTGTTGTAGGACAGTTCCTTGCCCTGCAGCTGCACCGCAGTGGCCACACCGGGGCGGTTCGATCCATCGGTGTAGAAGGCCGCCTGCTGGTGGCTGTTCTCGCCATAACGCAGGGTCTGCTTCAGCTCACCGGCAAAGGCGCGGCGGCGCGGGGTCGGTTCGGCGATGGCGCCCGCCATCCAGGTGGACACGGCGGCGTCATAGGCGGCGGTGCGGGCATAGGCGATCTGCGACAGGCGCTGACGAAACGCGTAAGAGGTCTGGCCGTCGTTGGCGTCCAGCTCACCCAGCAGAGCATCATAGTCTTCAACATCGGTGACCACGTTCACGAACAGATGGTTCTTCGATGCCGCACGGATCATCGCCGGGCCGCCGATGTCGATATTCTCGATCATCTCATCATAGTCGGCACCACGCGCCAGCGCGGCCTCGAACGGATAGAGGTTCACCACCAGCAGGTCGATCGCCCCGATTCCGTGTTCGGTCATCGCCGAAACATGGGTGTCATTGTCCCGCAGGGCCAGCAGACCGCCATGCACCATCGGGTGCAGGGTCTTCACGCGGCCATCCATCATTTCCGGGAACCCCGTGACTTCGGACACATCCTTGACGGTCAGACCGGCATCGCGCAGAGCTTTGGCGGTGCCGCCGGTCGACAACAGCTCGACCCCGCGGTCTGCAAGTGCCTTGCCCAGGTCAAGCAGCCCGGTTTTGTCTGAAACGGAAAGGAGCGCACGTCGTACGGGGTGCAGGTCGGTCATGTCTGGATCCTCATTGGGTATCAACCTCTGACGCGTCGCATAAAGCAAATGTTGGCGAGTTTGAACAGGGCACTGGCGCGCGAGTTGCCGCAACGCCGCATTCGGGGGCAAACCACGCCAAATACATCAGTCCTTGAACGCCAGACCATCACGGTTGAGATCGCGTACCGCAATCGCGGTTTCCTGCGCCTTGCTCAGCGTCCAGCGCACACGCGTGGCGTAGTCCATCGCTCGCCCGGACAGCACGATCTGCTGTGCGGCGCGAGGTTTCAACCGCCCCTTTTCCAGATAGACGGACGGCTGCAACGACAGGCTGGAAATACCATCGTGGCGGAACACCCAGATCTCACCGCTTTTCAGCGCCATAGAAACCGCCGCGCCGCCCAGATCCAGCGTGGCGTCCACCTCGGGGTGCAGATGCAACCGAATGTCAAAGGCGATCCCTTGCAGCGCGTTGTCATCCATCGCCTTGTCAAACGAGCGTTTGGAACCTGCGTCCATGGCAAGCAGCATGTCCTCGCCCGCCAAGCCCCTGCCATCAAAGGACAACTCCAGCGTCCGGGCATGGGTCAGGCCGAATTCGGGCACATAGCCGTCATGCGCCCCCTGAAAGCGGTAGCCGTCGCTGATCTCGGCCTTCTCAAACGGCACGTCCTTGGGGCCGCCGACCAGTGTTTCAATCAGGCTGCCGCGATCCATGGGCGCAAGCCGCGCCAGCGAATGACCCGCCAGACAGAGTGTAGAATGTGACGGCGTGGCGCGTCCGGCCCTGCGCCAGTCCAGTCCGAATGTCTCACCCGACCCGCAGTTCACGATCAGCGGCCGTCGTCCCGATGTCAGCTCAAACGCCAATGTCGAGGCATGCGCATTGCGGGCATTCAGCCCCTGCGGCGGCAAAGCGGCATCCACCACGATCGACGTGCGCCGCGCGCCCAGCCGGGCATAGCCCATCGCCAGACCATCCGCGTGGGTCTTGATGACATGGCTGGCCGCCAGTGCGTGGTCCAGCCTGCCTTCCATGCCGCGCCCACCGCCATGGAACCGGGCCAGCCCCCCGTCCGAGTGGCGCAGGGTGCGCAGCGTCGGGGCGATTCGTTCTATGGCTTCGGTCTGTGCTGGCGGCACCCCGCGCCCGACCTCATGCAGCGCGGCAGAGGCCCAGGTCAGCAGCATGAACACATCCAGCAGCTCTTCGGGGTTGCGGGTCGGAAGGCCGCCCTGCTGATCGATCTGCTGCTCACATTCCTGCGATAGCGCGCGGACCGCCGGATCGGCCAGCTCTTCCCGCCCCTCAAGCGCCAGCCCGGCATAGATGAGGCCGGTCAGCGCTTCGAAACGCGGCAATCCCGGCGAAGCGGCGTTCCAGCGTTTGGACAGAAACCAGGCCTGTTGCGACAGGGATTTGAAGAACGCCTCGCTATGCTCAGCTTCGCAACCGCGCAACAGGAACACCGCGTGGTTGATCCACCTGATGATGCGCCTGCCGGTCAGATCCGGCAACCAGCCGCCGCCCTTGCCGCGCCCATGCTGTTCAATCCAGCCCCAGACCCATTTCTGGGCCTTCTCCCGCGCGCCCAGATCACCAACGGCGGCCAGATCATCCAGCCAGGCAAACCCGTGCCGTTCGGCATCAAAGGCCGCGTCCGGGGCGGTGACCTCCCACAGCCCGGTGTCCTGCGATTCGACCAGATATCCGGCAAACAGCAGATTGCCCGCAACCAGCTGGCGACCACGCGCAAAGCTGCCGATGGTTCGGGGCTCTGGTTGAGACACAAAGCCCTTCGCACCCGGCTGACGACGGGCGCGGCGCGCATAGTAAGAATTCAACCAACGTGTTTTTCGACCAACGATGATATCGGGAGTGGTCATGCTCTCTGCCTCATACGCTCTGCCAAGCGTTTTCGCGAAGCATAGCCTGCCCGGACCAACGAGTCACCGAAGAATGGTGAGATCAGGCGACCTTGCGCAGACACGCGACGTAAAAGCCGTCCATCCCGCCCTGATCGGGCCAGTAATCGGGCCGCAACCGCAGACCGCCTTCTTCGGTGATCCACGCCGGATCCACCCCTGGCAGATCCAGCGCAGCGCGGTCCACCTGCATGTCTTCGAACATGTCCAGCGCTTCTTCGATCTGGCATTCACCTTCGTCCGGCAGCAGCGAACAGGTGCAGAAGACCAGCCGCCCGCCCGGGTTCACCAGTGACCACGCATGGGCCAGCATCTGCGCCTGCAGCTCGATCAGCTCACCGAATTCCGAGCCGTCTTTGGCGTGGGGCAAATCCGGGTGACGGCGAATCGTTCCGGTTGCGGAACAGGGCGCATCCAGCAGCACGGCATCATATTGCCCCTCGTGTTCCAGCGCGTCGCCCGCTTGGATCTGAGCTTTCAGCCCTGTCCGCTCCAGATTCTGACGAACCCGCTGCAACCGGTTTTCCGACAGGTCCAGCGCGGTCACATGGGCCCCCGCGGCCGCCATTTGCATCGTCTTGCCGCCGGGCGCGGCACAGAGGTCCAGCACCGTTTCCCCGGATTGCGCGTTTAGCACCCGTGCCGGGATCGCGGCGGCGACGTCCTGCACCCACCAGTCACCCTGCTCATACCCGGCCAGGGCAGATACCTGCCCCGCATCGATCACCCGCTGTCCCCCGGTCGGCAAGGAAGTGCCGCCCAGCGCTGACAGATCGGCCCCCGGTTTGCCGGTGATGTCCAGCGGCGCGCCCTTGAAGTGGGCCGCTTCCATGCCCGCGACGGCCTTTGCCCCCCAGGCCTGAACCAGTGGCGCCCGCAGCCATTTGGGCAGCCGCGGATCGCGCAGTTTGTCCCATTCCGTCGGCAGGTCCTGCACCACCTTGCGCAACACCGCATTGACCAGCCCCTTGAGCTTGCCGTGGCGGCGGTGACGGCCCACAAGCTCCACCATCGAGTTGACGACACCGTGGCTGGCCTCGCCGTGGGCCAGTTCAACCGCGCCCACACGCAGGGCGTTGTGCACGGTCAGAGGCGGGGCCTTGCGCAGGTGGCGCTGCAAAATACGGTCGGCACGTTCCAACGCGCGCAATGTCTGAACCGCCAATCGCTGTGCGCGGGCACGGTCTTCCACGTCCAGATGCTCCAGCGCGCCAGCGTTCAGGCATTCAGACAACAGGCGTCCTTCGCCCAGAACCTGATCCAGCAGATAGACGGCGCTGCGGCGGGCCTGGGTTGCGGACTGGGACATTTTCTCACCCTACCTTGTTCCTGTGGGACAGGGGCGTATATCATGACCGCAGCATAAAGGAACCCGCGATGAGCGATCAGCCCGGCGACACCGCCAAAGATCTCCCTCCTGCCGCGCTCAGGGCGCTGGCCGAAGCCGAAGAGCGGCGCAAGGCACAGGCCGATGCCGCCCCGGCGCCCAAGGAATACGGCGGACGCGATGGTCTGGACCCCGCGCGCTATGGGGATTGGGAAAAGAAAGGCATCGCGATCGACTTCTGATCGCTGTCAAACGCTGTTCCCATGATTATCGAGATCCGTCGATACACCCTGCACCCCGGCCGTCGCGAAGACTTCATCCGCTTCTTCGAAACCGTCAACCGCCCGGCGCTGCGTCAGGCGGGGATGCAGGTCTTCGGACCGATGCGGGACATGGAAGATCCCGACAAGGTGCATTGGATGCGAGCCTTCGACACCGAAGACGCCCGCCAGCGCATCAAGGATGCCTTCTATGACGGCCCGGTCTGGGCCGAAGAGGTTGAACCCATCGTCATGCCGATGATTGCCCATTTCGAGGCAACCGTGGTGTCCACCACCGAAGGGTTCGAAGGGTTCGCCGGAACCCCTGCGCTCTGATCAGAGCCCCAGAACATCCACCATGTCATATTCGCCGGGGGCCTTGCCCTGCCCCCAGAGCGCGGCCTTCAGGGCACCGCGCGCAAAGATCGCACGATCTGTCGCCATGTGACGCAGGACAATCCGCTCACCCGCAGCGGCGAACAACACGTCATGTTCCCCCACGATGTCGCCGCCCCGGATAGCGGTGAAACCAATATCGCCGCGTTTGCGCGCGCCGGTGATTCCGTCCCGCGCGCGGTCGGCCACATCCTTCAGCTCCACCCCACGGCCCTCGGCCGCAGCTTCGCCCAGCATCAGCGCCGTGCCAGAGGGGGCGTCGACCTTGTGGTGATGGTGCGCTTCGATCACTTCGATGTCGAAATCTTCGTCCAGCGCAGCGGCAACCTTCTTGGTCAGCTGCACCAGCAGGTTGACGCCCAGGCTCATGTTGCCGGCCCGGACCAGAACAGCATGGCGCGCCGCAGGTGCCAGCGCGGCGATCTGTTCGTCGGTCATGCCGGTGGTTCCGATGACGTGAACCGCACGGGCCTGCGCCGCAAGCTCGGCAAACTGCAAGGTGGCCTCGGGCGCGGTGAAATCGATCACCGCCTGCGCCTTGGAAAACGCCTCCAGCGCGTCATCGGTGGCCACGACGCCAACCTCTGCACCGCCCATCGCAACGCCGACATCCTGGCCGACCCAAGGGTGTCCGCTGCGCTCCACCGCGCCGACAAGCGTGGCCTGATCGCTGTCCAGCACCGTCTTGATCAGCATCTGTCCCATACGGCCCGATGCCCCGGTAATCACGATCCCTGGCTTGTGCGTCATCTCTGCGGCTCCTTTTGCATAGCGGGTTTTGTCCTAGCGGTTTGTGCAGCGCTTGGCAAAGGGGCTGTTTCGGCATAGATCACGCCTATGGCAAAGAACAAATTCCATGATGGTCCCGGTCCGTCGCAGCGTCAGCTGCGGGTGGGCGAACTTATCCGGCGCACCTTGTCCGAGGTCCTGGCCCGTGGCGATGTCCACGATCCGGATCTCAACCGCATGTCCATCACCGTGGGCGAAGTCCGTACCTCTCCTGATCTGAAAATCGCCACGGCCTATGTGCTGCCGCTTGGCGGGCGCGGACAGGAAGACGTGTTGAAGCTGCTGGCCCGCAACAAGGGTGAGCTGCGCCGCGTGATCGGCAAGAAGCTGGGGCTCAAGTTCTCACCCGATCTGCGGTTCCGGCTGGACGAAACCTTTGACCGCCTGGATGACACCCGCCGCATGTTCGATCAGGACGCGGTGCGAAAGGATCTGGACGAGTGATCCGACTGCTGGCGGCCATATGCCTGGTCTGGGTCGCCAGTCACGCCGCTGCGGTTGAATGCGGCGATATCACCTATGACGGCAACCGATACGCCGTGTGCGAAGTCGATGCTGCCAACCAGGACCTGCGCCTGTTCCTGCGGGACGAAAATGAAGCCGTCATCGGTCATTTCTCCCGCCTTGGGCAGATGCTTGCACAAACCGGTCAGTCGCTCAGCTTTGCGATGAACGCGGGCATGTATCATTCGGATCGCAGCCCGGTCGGGCATTACGTCGAAGACAGCATCGAAGAGATGCGGGTTGTGCCAAACGCCGGTCCCGGCAATTTCGGCCTGTTGCCCAATGGCATTTTCTGCATTCGGGACGCGCGCGCCGACGTAATCGAGACCCGCACCTTCCTGAAGCGCGCGCCTGAATGCACCCACGCCACCCAATCCGGTCCGATGCTAGTGATCGACGGGGCCTTGCATCCGCGGTTCCTGGCTGATTCGACCTCGCGCTATGTGCGAAACGGTGTGGGCACCAGCGCAGATGGATCGCGTGCTGTCTTTGTCATCTCACGCAACGCAGTGACATTTCATGACTTCGGCAGCTTGTTTCGGGACCATCTGAAGCTGCCCAACGCGCTCTATTTCGACGGAAATGTCTCTCGCCTCTATGCGCCGTCGATCAACCGCAACGACCCCGGCTTTCGCATGGGGCCGATCGTGGGCGTGGTTGAATAGACCCTTCTGCGGAATTGACAGACCATCCCTGGTCGGGTAGGTCGCGCGCCTCATCCAAATTTCGAGGGGTCTCATGGGACGCAAACGCAAAGGGCGCGATATTTCCGGCTGGCTGGTTGTCGACAAACCGGCGGGGATGACCTCGACCGCGGTGGTCAACAAGGTGCGTTGGGCGTTCAATGCCAACAAGGCAGGCCACGCGGGCACCCTGGATCCCGAAGCCACCGGCGTTCTGGCGGTGGCCCTGGGTGAGGCGACCAAAACCGTTCCCTATATCACCGACGCGCTGAAGGCCTATACCTTCACCGTTCGGCTGGGTCAGGCCACCAACACCGACGACGCCGAAGGCGAAGTGATCGCGGAGAGCGCAGAGCGTCCCACGGACGAACAGATCAAGGACGCGCTGCTGCCCTTCCTGGGTGACATCATGCAGGTTCCGCCCAAGTTTTCGGCCGTGAAGATCGACGGACAGCGCGCCTACAAACTGGCCCGTGACGGCGAGGACGTAGAAATCGCCGCGCGCCCGCTCTGGGTCGAAGAGCTTGTGATGCTGGACCGTCCGGACGCGGACCACGTGGTGCTGGAAATGACCTGTGGCAAAGGCGGCTACGTCCGTTCCATCGCGCGGGATCTGGGCGCAGCGCTTGGATGCCACGGGCACGTCAAGGAACTGCGCCGCATCTGGTCCGGCCCCTTCGAAGTCGAGGACGGGCTGGAATGGAGCAAGCTGGAAGAGATGGCCCGCACGCCCGAGCTGGATGACCACCTGCGGCCGCTGGAAGAAGGGCTTGCCGATCTTCCCGAGCTGAAATGCCAGCCCGAAGGCGCGGTGCGCCTGCGCAATGGCAACCCGGGCATGGTCCTGCCGTCCAATGATGTGGAATACGGCGACGAGGCCTGGGCCTCGCAGGACGGTCAGGCGGTTGCGGTCGGGATCTACAAATCCGGCGAGCTGCACCCCTCCCGTGTCTTTGTCCGGCAGGACTGATCCCTGCCCCCACATGGTGGCCGTCATGGGCGCGGCGTGGTAAGTCAGGCCCATGATCACACGGACCTTCACCAAGGATGACGCGCCTTCGGTCGCGACCTATTCGGATTGCGAACGCTATCGCTATTCCCTGACCCGCACCTGGGATCCCGAGGGGCGTCGGCTGTTGTTCGTGATGCTCAATCCGTCCAAGGCGACCGAGGTCCAGAACGACCCAACCATCGAACGCTGTGAACGGCGTGCCCGTGCCCTGGGCTTTGGGGCGTTTTGCGCGACCAACATCTTTGCCTGGCGTGAAACCGAGCCGCGCCTGATGAAACAGGCCAAGGACCCGGTCGGGCCGGACAATGATGCCGCCCTTCGCGACGGGGCCGATTGGGCCGACATGGTGCTGGGGGCCTGGGGCGCGCATGGCGATCATCTGGACCAGGGACGCAAGACAGAAAGCCTGCTGCGTGACATCGGAGCGCCGCTTTATCACCTTGGGCTGACCAAGCAGGGGCATCCCCGCCATCCGCTCTATATCTCGTACGCCACCCAACCTATGGCCTGGGCAAAGCGTTAACCCTTTTCTCCGTTTGGCTTTGACCACGGAACATCCCGTGAACATACTGCATGCGGTGGGTGCGTGGAGTGGTGAAAGATGTTTTGGCTGGCTGGAGTGCTGGGCCTGATGGCCGTTGGGGGCATGGCGTTTGTCGGATTCGACGAAAGCGATGATCAGGAGGAGGATTCGCAACCGCAGGAGGACACCATACCCGTCCCCCGCAGCGATGACAGCTCCGTCGCCGATATCCTGACCCATGTGAACCCACCCCCCGTATCGCCCATCACTTCACCGACATTGCCCGATCTTCCGCAGGACGACGCGGCACAGGACCCCGATGATGCGGCTGATGCCCTGCCTGCCCTGATCGCGGCGGACCCGGTGCTGAATCTCGAACCGGAACCAGAACAAGAGCCAGAAGACATGGGCCCCAATGGGCTGCACTTGATGGGCAATGAGGCGGACAACATCCTGGTGGGCAGCGACGGTGCAGATCAGATCGATGGCGCGGCCGGGAATGACGAAATCGGCGGGTACGACGGAGACGACCTGCTGTCAGGTGGGGCGGGGCGCGACGATCTGTTTGGGGACGATGGGCAGGACACTTTGTCCGGCGGCACGGATGAGGACACGCTGAGTGGCGGATCGCAAGATGACAGTCTGTACGGTGGAGCGGGCGATGATTCCCTTTTCGGCCAGAACCACGATGACACGCTCTTTGGCGAGGACGGCAATGACACTCTACGGGGCGGTGAGGGCAACGATTCGCTGGATGGTGGGGACGGCGACGATGCCCTGAACGGCGACTCCGGCGCGGATACCCTGCACGGCGGTTTCGGAGAAGACACATTGCAGGGCGGGGCCGGAGGGGACCTGTTGTGGGGCGTCGACCCGGATCCCAACGCGGAGATCGAGACAACCCGCGACTACCTGAACGGCGCAAGCGGACAGGACACGATCATCGCCGGGGCCGGTGACGTGGTCTCTACCGGGGCTGATGCGGATCTGGTGCTTCTGGGCGACTGGATCGCCGAAGGGGAGCCCGCAGCGATCATGGATTTTGATCAGGCACAGGATGAACTGGCCGTTCTGTGGGATTTCGAAACCAACGCGGACCCCTGGATTGAGCTGCTGGATGATCAGGATCAGGCGGGCACCAAATTGTTGCTGGTGGACGGCGTGACCTATGCCCGGATACATGGTGGCGACGGCTTGAGCGTCGAAGACATCCTGGTGATCGATGCGCCGGACCCTGCGCAGGCGGTTTCTCGCTCCGCCTGAGTCCGCCTGATCCGCCTTGGAAACGGGGCTTTGCCTTTACCCCAAAATTCGCTATACGCGCGCATCCGGTTGGGGAATCATTCTCTGCCGGGTTTCTCCATGGGCCTGTGCTGGACGACATCCCGGCCTGCGCCATTCACTCCAACCTGTAAAGGAGACCCCGATGTCGATCACTGCTGAAGAAAAAGCACGCCTGATGAAAGAATTCGCAACCAAGGAAGGCGACACCGGTTCGCCGGAAGTCCAGGTTGCAATCCTGACCTCGCGCATCAACACCCTGACCGAGCACTTCAAAACCCACAAGAAAGACAACCACGGCCGCCGTGGTCTGCTGATGATGGTTGCACAGCGTCGTAAGCTGCTGGACTACCTGAAAGGCAAAG
>JALEGX010000096.1 GCA_022763485.1 Paracoccaceae bacterium
ACCTCTGCCAGATCGCCGAGACCCTGAGCAAGAAAGGCGTCGATCTGGTCGTCCTGGACCAGAACATCGACACGTCAGATGCCACAGGCCGCCTTTTGTTCAATATGCTGGGCGCCATCGGCCAGTTCGAGACTGAAATCCGAGCCGAACGGCAAATGGATGGGATCAAAAAGGCCAAAGATCGCGGCGTGCAGTTCGGAAAACGGCCCGCACTGACAACCGATCAGATCGCGGAACTGCGCGAAAAACGAAAACAGGGCACTCTGATCAGGGAACTCATGGCCGAATACAGCCTCTCAAAGGCAACGATCTACCGGTATCTTGCCGAAAACAACGCCTAACCGTGTGAACCGGCATGCAAGATTGACCCCTGTATTGGGGTAATCGGCGTCCAAAAGTGACCCCCCTGATATTTCTGTTCAGAAGCTTCCTCAAAGGATTGAGGGAGCGATTTGGGGATGTTGGTTGTGGAGACGATTGCGAAGATCAGGCGGGCGCATTTCATCCAGGGGAAGTCGATCAAGCAGATCTGCCGGGAGCTGCGGGTATCACGGAACACGGTGCGGAAGGTGGTGCGGTCCGGGGCAACCGAGTTCAGCTATGACCGGTCCACGCAGCCCCGCCCCAAGATCGACCCGTGGCGGTCCGATCTGGATGAGATGCTGGCTGAGAATGACCGGCAACCCAAACGCCAGCGGCTGACACTGGTTCGGATTTACGAAGAGCTGCGCAACCGGGGTTATGACGGCAGCTATGATGCGGTGCGGCGCTATGCGGCGAGTTGGTCGAAGGCGACCCGGGAAGCTTCCGCCGCTGCCTACGTGCCGCTGAGCTTCGACCCGGGCGAAGCCTATCAGTTCGACTGGAGCCATGAGGTTGTCCTGATTGACGGCGTGACCACGACGGTGAAGGTTGCGCATGTGCGCCTGAGCCACAGCCGGATGCCGTTTGTGCGGGCCTATCCCAGAGAGACACAGGAGATGGTGTTCGACGCCCACGACAAGGCGTTTGCCTTCTTCGGTGGGGCCTGTGCGCGGGGCATCTACGACAATATGAAGACCGCCGTTGACGCGATCTTCATTGGCAAGGATCGGGCCTATAACCGGCGGTTCCAGCAGATGTGCGGCCATTACCTGGTCGACCCGGTGGCCTGTACCCCGGCCTCGGGCTGGGAGAAAGGCCAAGTCGAGAACCAGGTCGGCGTGATCCGCCGGCGCTTCTTCGTGCCGCGTCCGAAGTTCAAATCCTATGCCGAGTTGAACGCCTGGCTGGAGGATCGCTGCCTGGCCTATGCCAAGGCGAACAAACATCCAGAGTTGCGCGACAAGACGATCTGGGAGGTGTTCGAGGACGAGCGCCCGAGCCTTGTGCCTTACGTCGGCCCTTTCGATGGATTCCATGCAGTTCCCGCATCGGTGTCCAAGACCTGCCTCGTGCGGTTCGACAAGAACCGCTACTCGGTCGATGCCCGGGCGGTCGGGCGGCCGGTGGAGATCAGGGCCTATGCCGCCCGGCTGGAATGCTGGCAGGATGGGCAAATCGTTGGCCAGCATGAGCGGGCCTTCGGGCGGGACAAAACCATCTTCGATCCCCTGCATTACATCCCCGTTCTGGCCCGCAAACCCGGCGCCCTTCGCAACGGGGCGCCCTTCAGGGAATGGGAGCTGCCGGTGCCAATCCGCCGCGTGTGGCGCAAGCTGGAACGCCAGCCGGGCGGTGACCGGCAGATGGTCGACATCCTGAGCGCCGTGCTGACCGACGGGATTGATGCGGTCGAGGCGGCCTGCGCCGAAGCCCTGTCGCACAATGTCCATTCCGCAGGCGTCGTGCTGAACATCCTGGCCCGGCACCGCGAGCCGCCACCACCCCTGACAATTACAACGCCAGATGCACTGAAGCTGGCCTGTGAGCCCATTGCCGACTGCAACCGATATGACAGCTTGAGGAGACAAACAGATGGAACGATCCGACGTAATCGAAGCGATGGGGAAGCTGCGGCTCTAGGGGATGCGCGCCGCCTATGACGAGGTCCTGACCACCGCCGTCAAACGCCAGCACGAGCCGCAACAGATCATTGGTGACCTGCTGACCGCCGAGATCAGGGAGAAGCAGGCCCGGTCAGTCAAATACCAAATGACCATCGCCAAGTTGCCGCTCGCCAAGGAACTGGAGGAGTTCGACTTCGAGGCCGCCGAGGTTAACGAGACCCTGATCCGCGACCTGGCCAACGGCGACTTCCTCGACCATCAGCGCAACCTCGTCCTGATCGGCGGCACAGGCACCGGCAAAACCCATCTTGCCGTCAGCATCGCCCGGACCTGTATCCGGGCAGGGCGCCGGGGCCGGTTCTTCAACGTGGTCGACCTGGTGAACAAGCTCGATGCCGAAGCCCGCGCCGAGCGCCAGGGCCGGACCGCCGACCTGATCTCCCGCCTCGACTTCCTGATCCTGGACGAGCTCGGCTATCTGCCCTTCGCCCAGACCGGCGGCCAATTGCTGTTCCACCTGATCAGCAAACTCTACGAACGCACATCCATCATCGTCACCACCAACCTGGCCTTCGGCGAATGGCCCAGCGTCTTCGGCGATGCCAAGATGACCACCGCACTGCTCGACCGGCTCACCCACCATTGCGAAATCGTCGAAACCGGTAACGAAAGCTGGCGCTTCAAGAACCGCGCATAGCGCCAACCCGAAACCCCGCAGGCCCGCCGCCGCTGCGCTATGTGAGGGCTACGCAGCGCCGGGCCTGCTCACCACCAAGGGGGTCAATATTGGATGCCGATAGGGGGTCAAACTTCAATGCCGATTGACAGGCTGGCATGTGAACGAGAAGCGCGTGTATCGCATCTGGCGACGTGAAGGGCTCAAAGTCCCAATGAAACAACCAAAGCGCGGACGGCTCTGGCTGAATGATGGCTCGTGTCTTCGGTTAAGACCTCAGCACAAGGGCCATGTCTGGTCGTATGACTTCGTGCAGGATCGCACGCATGATGGAAAGATCTTCCGCATGCTGTGCGTGATCG
>JALEGX010000097.1 GCA_022763485.1 Paracoccaceae bacterium
CAAGCCCCTTTTGCGGCCCTCTGGGGGGCACTCAGGCGGTGTTCGTGGTCCCGGGCAACCAACGGCTTTCCGGAAGGAATGAGCGCCTGCAACCTCGTTGACAAGGCGCGGGAATTGACTGATACAGCGACAGCAAGAGCGGGCCGTTAGCTCAGCTGGATTAGAGCAGGGAACTTCTAATTCTCAGGTCGGGGGTTCGAGTCCTCCACGGCTCGCCATTTTCGCAGAACCGGCAGGTGCAAGCGAAAATGGCGATATCTTCCATCACTTTGCAGACGCCTTGTAGCGCCTTGTTATCGCGAGGTTTTTGGCTGCTTTTAAAGGAGCAGCGGAAGCGCGCGATGGCCGGTCAGGACCAGTTCAGCACCGCCGACTGCAGATCGCCGTAGCCGGTGTGGCGATGTTCGAATTCCAGCCCCATGCGGTCGGCACAGTCGCGGGCTTTTTCGACCAGCTTGGGGTCGCTCACCTGGGACTGGTAGACCAGCTTGGTGTAGTTGCCAAAGATCATGTCGCGCAGCTCGGGGTTCTTGTCCAACCCCATCGGGCGCCAGATGAAGGCGTCGAACTGCTTGACCAGAAAATCGGTCAGGTAGAAGGCGGTGATCTCACCGGCGTCGCCGTATTCGGCGAACTTCTCATTGCCTTCGAAGAAGCTGTAGCAATGGGGGCCTGCGATCATTTCAACGCCCAGCTCGGCGCATTTCTCTTCCAGCTGGCCACCGGTGCCACAATCGGCATAGACCACGTGAATCGTGTCATAGACGGCGCTGTGCTTCTGCACGGCGGCCTCGACATAGGCGACGATCTGTTCGGGGTAGAGGTGCAGTTTAGCGGGCAGACAGGTCAGATCGATGTGATCCAGCTTGTTGGCCTCTTTGATATCCAGGATCTCGCGCGCCAGTGCGCCGCAGGCGATCAGCAGGATACGGCCGGTCTTGCGTTCGGGCGCGGCCAAGCCCTGTTCCGTGAGCGAGCTTTCGTCCAGCGTGCGCCCGGTCGGAGAACGAAAGGCAGCCCGACCTTCCAGGCGGGCTGCTCTTCCTTTGCGTGCCATTAATCAGGCGCTCACATCGCGTTGTGCTTGCGCGCGACGTGCTCTTTGGCGGTTTCCACAGCCACAGCAGCATCACGGCAGTAGGCGTCGGCACCGATGGCTTTGCCGAACTCTTCGTTCAGCGGCGCGCCGCCAACCAGAACGATGTAGTCGTCACGCTTGCCTTGCTCGATCATGGTGTCGATCACGACCTTCATGTACGGCATGGTGGTGGTCAGCAGAGCGGACATGCCAAGGATGTCGGGCTCTTCGGTTTCCAGCGCTTCCAGGTAGTTTTCGACCGGGTTGTTGATGCCGATGTCGACCACTTCGAAGCCTGCGCCTTCCATCATCATGGCAACCAGGTTCTTGCCGATGTCGTGGATGTCGCCTTTGACGGTGCCGATGACCATCTTGCCAACGCGCGGTGCGCCGGTTTCGGCCAGCAGCGGCTTCAGGATGGCCATGCCGCCCTTCATCGCGTTTGCGGCCAGCAGAACTTCGGGAACGAACAGGATGCCGTCACGGAAGTCCGCACCAACGATGGTCATGCCACCGACCAGTGCTTTGGTCAGGATGTCGTAGGGCGCCCAGCCGCGCTCCAGAAGGATGTTCACACCTTCTTCGATTTCCTCTTTCAGACCGTCATACAGGTCGTCGAACATCTGCTGGACAAGTTCTTCGTCGTCCAGTTCCGAGAGGATGATGTCTTCTTCTTCCGACATGGATATAATTCCTTGCTGGGCGGGGGAGTCCCCGGTTGGGCCTTGGTTGCGAACCTTTTTGCCAGAGTGTCGCACGGGAACTGCATTATTTGCGACACTGGCGGTTCCGTGACCGACCTATAGGTCGAAAAATGACAGAAGTGTAATGCGGAATTCGCATGAGGATGATGAGTTTCATTGTGATGTTCTTTATTTGTTCTCACGTTCTGGCTATGCTCGGCGCATGGAAAAGGAATCTCTCATCTCTGCGGATCTGCGCCCCGGACGGGGGGCCGTCAGCAATGCGCCGGGTCGGTTTGAACTGGATCGTCACAGGGATCATGACGGCTGGTCCATGCCGGTCGAAGACCCGGTGTTCAGGACCGAACTGCGCGAGGAAGTGGCCCGCAGCCTGATCAGTTACAACAAGTCCCCCGATCTGCCGTTTGATCGCTCCATCAACCCCTACAGAGGCTGTGAGCACGGGTGCATCTATTGTTTTGCGCGGCCGACGCACGCCTACCTGGGCCTGTCTCCGGGGCTGGACTTCGAAACCCGGCTGATCGTGCGTCCCAATGCGCCGGAACTGCTGCGCAAGGAACTGTCTTCGCCGCGCTACAAGGTGCAAACGCTGGCGATTGGTACCAACACCGATCCCTATCAGCCGGTCGAGCGCGACCGCGGCACCATGCGATCCTGTCTGGAGGTGTTGCGCGACTTCAACCATCCGATAGCCATTGTCACCAAAGGAGCGCTGATCGAGCGGGATCTGGACATCCTGTCCGACATGGCGGGCAGGGGGCTGGTGCGGGTGGGCGTGTCGGTCACGACGCTGGACAGTGACCTGGCCCGCCGGATGGAACCGCGGGTGCCCTCACCGGCCCGCAGGCTGGCCACCATACGCGCGCTCAGCACGGCGGGGGTGCCCGTGCGCCTGATGATGTCGCCCGTGGTGCCCGGACTGACCGATCATGAGGTCGAAGCCATCCTGGCCGCCGGATCCGCAGCCGGGGCCGACAGCGCCAGCTGGATCATGCTGCGATTGCCGCGTGAGGTCAGTGAACTCTGGCAGGAGTGGCTGCATGAACATGTGCCGGACCGCGCGGCCAAGATCATGTCTAGGCTGCGCGAAATGCACGGCGGGCGGGATTATGATCCCCGCTGGGGCCACCGGATGCGGGGTGAAGGGGAATACGCCCGCATGATCGGCAGTCGCGTCAAGGCAGCCTGCAAACGGCTGGGCCTGAAGGAGCGGACCGAGCCGTTGCGCAGCGATCTTTTTGCCAAGCCGGCCCAGCAGGGTGATCAGCTGGCGCTCTTCTGAGGCGGGAAACGAAAAAGAGGCCGACAGGGCGGCCTCTTTGCAGTGTCTGGATCACACGAAAGGATCAGGCGCGACGACGGCGGCCACCACGGCCGCGGCGTTCCGAACCGGTATCCGCACCTTCTTCGGTGCCGTCACTGGCCGAGCTGAACGGACCCAGCACATCGGTGATCTGTTCCAGCGTCGGGCGGTCACCACGCGGGCGGGTGTCCAGCGCCTCACGCATGGCGCTCAGGTGCTCGGGACGGGTGCCGCAGCAGCCGCCGATGATCTTGGCACCGCAGTTGCGCGCCATGACGGCGTATTCCGCCATCAGCTCGGGCGTGCCGTCATAGTGAATGTGGCCGTCCACATATTTGGGGATGCCTGCGTTGCCCTTGGAAATGATCGGGCGTTCGGTGCCCTGAGCGGCAAAGCCCAGAACGGTGCGCAGGATGTCTGACGCGCCGGTGCCGCAGTTGGCGCCGAATGCAGTCGGCGCGGGATCGAACTCTTCCACCAGCTGCACCATGTCGGCAGAGGTGACACCCATCATGGTGCGTCCGGCCGTGTCAAAGCTCATGGTGCCGGCCCAGGGCAGGCCCACCATTGCAAAGGCTTCGGCTGCGGCGCGGAATTCTTCGGGGGCCGAAATGGTTTCGACCCACAGCACGTCTGCGCCGCCGTCCTTCAGCGCATCGGCCTGCTCGTGGAACATCTCCACCGCCAGGGAATGCGACAGCTCTCCGACGGGTTCCATGATCTCACCGGTCGGGCCGACCGATGCGGCGACAACAACGGGACGACCGGCCTTGTCCGCAACTTCGCGGCCCAGTTCGACCCCCACGCGGTTCAGCTCGGCGACGCGGCCCTGCGCATCATGCAGCTTCAGCCGCGAGGCGTTGCCACCAAAGGTGTTGGTCAGGAACAGGTCGCTGCCGGCATCCACCGCAAACTGGTAGAGTTTCTTGATGTTGCCCGGCTCATCGGTGTTCCACAGCTCAGGCGCGTCGCCCGATTGCAGACCCATGTTGAACAGGTTGGTGCCGGTTGCGCCGTCGGCAAGGATTACATCCTTCTCGGCCAGCATCTTGGTGAAGGCGTTGGTCATAGTCATATTCCAAACAGGGGGCGGGTGTCCGCGCCAAAACAGAGTTAAGCTCTGTCACGGTTGTGCTGCGGGCGCAAATTGATTTTTCTCATCTTCTTCATGAGCAGAAATCCAGTTTGCGTCGGTTTCGCCTTCCAGAACGGGCGGGCGGTGGACCAGCCGCCACAGCTCGGCCGCGGCCAGCGCCAGCGACGTCCAGCCCGGTGCTGCCATGTATAGCGGCTGCCAGCGGGGATCGAAGCTGCGCTTGAACTGCTCCAGCCCACAGGCCCCCCGGCGGAACTTGGGATCGGTCACGGCGGCCAGCGACAGGCGCGGCACGTTCCGCGCCTTGGCCGCGCCGAGCGCCGCGCAGATCAGCGCGTGCATGGTGCCGTCTGGCGCGGTGCGATCCGCCCGCATCAGATCCAGACACCATTCGCGGTTTGCGCCGTGCAGGCTGACGAACCCGGCCAGACGGTCCCCGTCCCAGGCCAGGAACACCTGCTGGGTGGCAACATATCCGGGCTCGAACCGGCCCATGGTGGTGCCTTTGGCGCGGCCATTGGCATCCTGCCATTCGGCATCGATGCGCGCCATTTCGGCGAAGGGCAGGATATCGCCCGCCTGTTCGATGCGCAGACCGGCCTTTTCGGCCTGACGCAGCTTGCGGCGCAGCTGGCGGCGTTTGCTGCCCTTGGTGCTAAAGCTCATGGGGTCCAGCACCGCTTCGGCACTGACGCGGATCACCTTCCACCCGGCCTGACGGGCGGTCGTGGCGATGGAGGCGGTGCATTTGTACAGACAGGGACGCAGGTTGCGGGCCTTGGCTTCCTGTTGCAGCAGCGACAGGTCGGCCCTGCGACCGCCACAGACGGGATCGAACAGACCCACCAGAACCTGATCGGTTTCCAGCACAGCCATATCGCTCAGATCGCCGCGCATCACATAGCCGCCGTTCTGATCGATGATCGCGGTTTCCGCGCGTGGACGGTCCGGGCACAGGTCGCGATCCGGGGAGGCGTCCAGCTCTTCCTGCACATCCCGCGGCGGGAACAGCAGAACCAGACCGGCAATCAGCGCGGGCACGGCGAAATAGACCAGGCGGAAGGCCATGATGCCGACCATCAGATCCATGTCCGGCGCGCTGGGGAGCAGGGCCAGAAAGGTCAGCTCAAACGGGCCGACACCGCCGGGCGTGCCCGACAGCAGCGCCGCGCCAAGGGCGATCAGATAGGCATGGAAGACCAGGTGCCAGCCGATGTCGGCGGCATTGGGGATCAGCAGGTAGAGGGCGGTACAGGCCGCAACCGTATCCAGCAGCGTCCAGCCCAGAATGGCCCACATGGCGGGCAGCGAGGGCAGACGGAAGCTCAGGCGGCCGACGCGGATCTGCGGGTTGAAGAAGGCAACGGCCAGCAGCGGACCGGCCAGAACCAGACACAGCAGGCTGATCCAGTCGAAAGCCGCATTGAAGGGCGTAAACAGGAAGCTGCCCGCGATCAGAAGCGCCAGCGCGGTCAGGAACGACAGGGCGACAAACGCGGTCAGCTTTACCGCGACCACCGGAGACAGGCCCGGGATCAGGCGCCAGCGCGCAAACGAACCGGTCACGACCCCAAATCCGACCGTCTGGGAAAAGGCGATGGCGCACATGCCGGCCCGGCGACCGGGGGCATCGGCGACACCGGTTCCAAGGTGGCGGTGAGCGACAGTGTCATATCGACCAACGGCCCAGATCGACACGGCGGTTGCGATAAACGCCCCGGTCCAATGCATCCAGGAATGTTGGGAAGCAGCATCCCAGAGGCCACGCAGATCCATATCCCCCAATCGCTCATGAAGCACCCACAAACAGAGTGCTGCAATGCCGAAGGGGGCCGCGATGCGCACAAAACGGGCGGCAGCGCGCACCTGTTGCGCGGCTGATGCTGGCATGCTCGATCCTCTCACTGTCTTTTTTGTTTATTTCTATTTAACTGCCTGGGTTTAAGTACAAGTTAACCCGCAGGCGAGCCTGCGGGTTCCATGTGGCCTTTTTGTGTCTGAAATCGAGTTTTACTCGGATTCGGACATCATCTGTTCCTTGGCAACCGGCAGCAGCTCGGCCATCTTCGCCCGGATCTCGTCGGCGGATGCCTTGCCGTCCAGGTCGGCAGCGACCTTGCGCACCACGTCTTCGTGGCCGGCTTCTTCGAAATCAGCAATTACGACGGTCTTTGCATAGTCTTCTGCATCGTCGCCGGACTTGCCCAACAGTTCAGCAGCCCAAAGACCCAGCAGCTTGTTGCAGCGCGCCTGTGCCTTGAATTGCATTTCCTCGTCATGCGCGAACTTTGCTTCAAAGGCGTGTTCGCGATCGTCGAAAGTGGTCATGGACGATTATCCTCTGATTTAACCTGATGGGGTGATAAGAAAACACGCATATATTGTATAGTAGAAAATCTGACTGCGCGACCATTTGTGGCGCGCGGCAGCGGCCGGGCGGGATGGTTGACCGCTGCCGGGGCGACTGCCTGGTTTCCCAAGGGGCAGGGCGCACATGGGGCGCACTTGGGGCCGTATAGGGGGGATCGGACTGGCAGCCCCGCGCGGCGCAGTTTGTTTCAGCACATTTCATTCCGTCGCGACCGGTTCAGGTAATTACGGGAAAACTCCGGCCCCGGACGGCGCTGCGGCAGTGCGTTCCCCTTGCCCAGCTTGCGGGATGGGTCCGCTTGCACTATGAGGGCGGCAAACTCTCGGGGACTCATGTCCCGCGCATTTCCGAAAGGCTGTCCATGGCACGTCGCAAGAAAATCTACGAAGGCAAGGCGAAGACCCTGTTCGAAGGACCCGAGCCGGGCACCATCGTGCAGTATTTCAAGGATGACGCCACCGCCTTCAACGCCGAGAAGAAGGACGTGATCGATGGCAAGGGGGTCCTGAACAACCTGCTGAGCGAGTTCTTCATGAACGGCCTGACCCAGATCGGTGTTCCCAACCATTTCCTGCGCCGTCTGAACATGCGCGAACAGCTGGTCCGCTCCTGTGAGATCGTGCCGCTGGAGGTGATCGTCCGCAACTTCGCCGCCGGGTCGATGTCCAAGCGTCTGGGGATCGAGGAAGGCACTCAGCTGCCGCGCCCGATCGTGGAGTATTGCTACAAGGATGACGCATTGGGCGACCCGCTGGTCACCGAAGAGCACATTGCCGCCTTCGGCTGGGCCAGCCAGCAGGACATGGATGACATCCTGAGCCTGGCGCTGCGCGTGAACGACTTCCTGTCAGGCGTCATGCTTGCGGTCGGCATCCGTCTGGTCGACTTCAAGATCGAGATCGGCCGTATCTACGAGGGCGATTTCATGCGCCTGATCGTGGCGGATGAAATCAGCCCCGACAGCTGCCGCCTGTGGGATATCGAGACCGGTCAGAAGCTGGACAAGGACGTGTTCCGCCGCGACCTGGGCAGCCTGACCGATGCCTATTCCGAAGTGGCCCGCCGCCTGGGCGTTCTGCCGAACAACCCGCCGACTTCGGGGAAACCGACGCTGGTGAACTGACGCCTTAGAAAGCAAGGCAGCAACAAATTGGAAGCGCAGAGAGCCCCCTCTCTGCGCTTCTTCGTTTTCGGGTGACGCTGCGTCGCCTTAACAATTTTCTCCCATTGGCGGATCGGGTGTTGTAACCCGGAGTTACCTTGAAGTTCCGCTTTATGACGGTCCTGAGCCGTCAAAGTTCCAGTTTATGTAAAAGTTAAAGGAGTTTGAGCCTATGCCGAGCTTTGTTGTGAATGGTTATGATACTGTCGGAAAAACCCTGAATGGAGCAAGTGAAACGGGGGTTGTCACCACCAGCGGTGAGCTCATCGTATCAAACGCCCACGCCATCTCCGGCTTTGTTGTTAACAGCCTCGTCGTGAACGGAATGGTGGTTGCGACCGGCAACCCCAATAACGCCGTGCAGTTTGAGGGGATCACCTGGCAAGGAACCTTCGGCCCCAATTCCTTTGTCAATTCCCTGCGTGGCTCAGGTGTCAATATCGCAGCCAACAGCACGGTGGAACTGACTAACCAGGGGTCGATCGTCGGCGAAAATTATGGCGTCAATATCTATTATCCCGTTGGCAGTGTCGGGGTCGGTGTGCAGATCAATAATTCCGGACAGATCTCGGGACAGCTGGGGGGTATTCGCCTGTACACCGGGATCGGTAGCACCGAAATCTACAACAGCGGTACGATCACCTCGCTCGGCAACTGGGGCGTCCTTGCACTGAACCTATCGGCAGGGCTCAAGCTTCATAATACGGGTGTGATTTCCGGAGGCGACGGCGCCGGTGCCGTCCGTGGGTCGGACGGGGTCCTTGGCGATGAGGTCAACAACGAAGGCGTACTGAACGGCAATGTCAGCTTCGGAGTGGGGCAGGACCGGCTGGTCAACAACGGTGCAATCCACGGTATCGTCAGCTTTAGCGGCGGTGGAACCGATGTTGTGGTCAACAACGGGCAGATTCACAATCAGATCAATGCCTCCGCTGCGAAAGGGGCCGGGGTGATCGTCATCAACGCGGAGACCGGTTTCCTGGGCGGCGGTGTCACCGGCTCGGAGTATTATGACCAGGTCTGGAACCGTGGTGAAGTCATGGGGCTGGTGCGCTTGGGCGAACAGGTGGATCTGGTCGAAAACAGTGGCGTCATGGGGTATGTGCAGCTTGACGATGGCGCGGACATCTACAACGCCCGCAAAGGCGGCACTGCCGTTTCTGTGATCGGTGGAAGAGGCGAAGACCAGATCCGCGGCAGTTTCAACGACGACGCTTTCTTCGGCAATGCCGATGCGGACCGGCTCTACGGCTATGGTGGGGATGACAGCCTGCATGGCGGCGACAGCAACGACACCATCGGCGGCGGCTCAGGCGATGACACGATCGACGGTGAGGAAGACAACGATCTGATTACCGGGGGCAGTGGCAACGACATAGTCTTTGGGGATGAGGGCAGCGACACCGTTTTTGGCGAGACTGGTGATGACACAATCGACGGTGGCGATGGAAGTGACCTCATAAATGGCGGATCCGGAAACGATGAGCTGCTTGGTGGCTTTGGCTACGATACCATCTGGGGAAGCTCAGGAGAGGATTCTCTGAACGGCAGCAGCGGAAATGATATTCTGCACGGTGGGTCCGGCAACGATACGTTGTCAGGCGGAGCGGATGATGACTATCTGACGGGGTCTTCGGGCGAAGATGACCTGCAGGGCGGCTCGGGCGATGACACCATGCTTGGTGGCAGTAGCGATGACTACATCGTCGGCGGAAGTGGCAATGACGAAATCGATGGTGGTTCCGGAAATGATGAAATTATCGGGGGATCCGGAAACGATGGCATTTCGGGGGGCTTCGGAGCAGATACGATCACGGCTGGCAGCGGTCAGGATACTGTCACAGCGGGTTCGGGCAATGATACGGTTCACGGTGGATCGGGCAACGACGAGATCCATGGAGGCGACAACAACGATCTGCTGAATGGCGGTGTCGGTAATGATACCATCCTCGGCGGGGCCGGTAACGACACGATGAATGGCGACGGCGGATCGGATGTCTTTGTGTTCGATTCCGCACTGGGCCACGATCTTGTGCAGGGCTTCGTCAAGGGCGCGGATCGCGTCGACCTGAGCGCTTTCGGCTTGACGAACTTTGCCGCGCTGACCAGTTCTGGCGCAGTCACCGAGGATCTGAGCGGAACGACGATCGATTTCACCGAATTCGGTGGTCTCGGCGAGGTTGAAATCCGCAGCGTTACCGGTATGTCGGCAACCGATTTCATCTTCTGATCAGACTTGGCGATCACTTCTTCGGAATTGGCAGAGCCTGTGCAGGTTCTGCCATTTTCATGTCCGGGACAGGGCCAGGCGGTCGCATGGCGTATCTGGATGTTGTTCGGGCGGGACATTGCGGGTAAGACCGCCCCAATTGTGCGGCACCGGATTCGGTGACGCACCCGACGCCCCAGAGGAGAGTTCGATGAAAGCGCGTGTGCATGTGATGCTGAAAAACGGGGTTCTGGATCCGCAGGGTGAGGCCGTGCGCCACGCACTGGGCGCCATGGGCTTCGACAAGGTCGAAGGCGTGCGGCAGGGCAAGGTGATCGACCTGGAACTGACCGAAGGCGCGACCGAGGCGGATGTGACCGAGATGTGCGAAAAGCTGCTCGCCAACACCGTGATCGAATCCTACAGCATCGAGCTGGGCTGATCCGCACATGCGGGCTGCACGCCTGATCACCTATCGCCAGCCGCTTGAGCTGGCAAACGTCCCGGATCCGACACCGGAGCCGGGCGGGGTGGTGCTGCGCGTGCTGGCCTGTGGCGTGTGCCGGTCCGACTGGCACGCCTGGTCCGGGTCCGACCCGGATGTGGTGCTGCCGATGACGCCGGGCCATGAATACTGTGGCGAGGTCGTTGCGGTCGGCGCGGGCGTGACCCGCTGGGCCGTGGGCGACAGGGTGATTGCGCCCTTTATCCTGGCCTGCGGACGCTGTGGCGACTGCTCTGCCGGGAACCAGACCACCTGCGCGTCGCAGGTGGTGCCGGGCTTCACCTGTGACGGCGCCTATGCCGAGATGATTGCCGTGTCCCACGCGGATGCCAATCTGACCGCGCTGCCTGATACGCTGTCGCCGGAAATCGCGGCCTCGCTGGGCTGTCGGGCGACCACCGCCTGGCAGGCGCTGGTGGGCCGGGCGATGATCCAGCCGGGTGAATGGCTGGTGGTGTTTGGCGGCGGCGGTGTGGGCATCTCGACCCTGCTGCTGGGCCGGGCGCTTGGCGCGCGGGTCATCGTTGTGGACATCGACCAGGCCAAGCTGGACTATGCAACCCGATTGGGCGCCGATGCGGTGGTCAACGCCGCAACCTGTGATGCGCCCGAAGCCGTGCGCGAGATCACCGGCGGCGGGGCTCATGTGGGGATCGAGGCGCTGGGGGTCGAAGTGACCACCGTCGCCACGATGAAATCCCTGCGCAAGCTGGGGCGCATGGTGCAGATCGGTATGCCGGCCGGCGATCACACCCAGATGACCCTGCCGATGGATGTGCTCTATTCCGGTCAGCTGTCGGTGCATGGCACCCGTGGGATGCCGTCGTGGCGCTATCCCTCGCTTCTCAATCTGATCGCGGGCGGACAGGTGGACCTGTCGCCCATGGTCACCCGAACCATATCCCTTTCACAGGCAAGCGCCGAGCTTGCCGCCTTTGATGGCCCGACGCCCCCTGGCGTGGCAGTCATCACCGATTTTGCGAACTAGGAGGAAGCCCCATGCGTGCTGCCGTCGTCGTATTCCCCGGATCCAACTGCGACCGGGACCTGGCCGTGGCCTTTGAACAGGCCGGTTTCGATGTGCAGATGGTCTGGCACAAGGAAACCGGGCTGCCCGAAAACATCGACATCGTCGGCGTGCCGGGCGGGTTCTCTTATGGCGACTACCTGCGCTGCGGCGCGATTGCCGCGAATTCGCCGATCTGCCAGGCGGTGGTCGAACACACCAACCGCGGCGGCTATGCCGTCGGCGTCTGCAATGGCTTCCAGATCCTGACCGAGACCGGCATCCTGCCGGGTGCGCTGCTGCGCAATGCGGGCCTGAAGTACATCTGCCGCACCGTCGGCCTGAAGGTTGAAACCAGCGACAGCGCCTTTACCCAGGGCTACAACGCCGGTGACGTTGTGGGCGTGCCGATCGCGCACCATGACGGCAACTACTACGCCGATGCGGACACCGTTGCGCGGCTCAAGGATCAGGACCGCGTGGCCTTCACCTATACCGACAACCCGAACGGGTCGGTTGCGGACATCGCGGGCATCCTGTCCGAGAACCGCCGCGTGCTGGGCATGATGCCTCACCCCGAGCGGGCCGCCGACGAAGGACACGGCAGCGCCGAAGGGGCGGCGGTGTTCCGCGCATTGGCCGGTGTTCTGACACCTGCGTGACTTGAGGCTGCCTGACAGGCAGCGTACCCTTGGAGCATGAGTGCTCCACGTAAATCCGCAGGACCTGCGAACAAGATCTGGTCCCGATCCAGTGCCATCAGCTGGCGGGTCCGGATTGCGCTTGTCCTGCTGATGATCACGGCCGGAGCCACCATCTGGGTGACCAACCGGCTGTTGACCCACCGGTTTACCGAAAGCACCCGGCAACGGGCAGAGCTGCGCCTGGCGCTCTATTCGGGCAACCTGCTCAGCGAATTGCGCCGCAACGCGATTGTGCCGCAGCTTCTGGCCCGTGACCCAACCCTGATTTCGGCCCTGCAATCCACTGACTTCAGCCTGTCCACCCAGCGCCTGATTTCCTTTGTCGAAGAGATCGGCGCCGCGTCGCTGATGCTGCTGGATCATGACGGGCGCACCGTGGCCGCCACCGACCGCAACCGGTTGGGCGAGCAACACCGCTCGGCGGCCTATTTTGTCGAATCCGTGCGCTCCAACAACACCGTCTTTTCGGTGATCGAGCGCGAGGCGGGAGGCTATCGCTTCACCTACTCGCGCCGACTGGAGGATGGGGCGGACGTGCTGGGCGTCATCGTGGTTGAGGTCGACCTGCGCAAGTTCGAACGGGCCTGGGCGGGGATTTCGGACGCGGTGATGGTGATGGACAGCACCGGCACCATCATTCTGGCCACAGAAACCCGTTGGCGCAGCAAGACAGAGGTCGAGGCGCTGAAGGTGCAGCCGCCGCAAGGCGCGATTCAGCGGGCCATCCGGGCCACCGCCGACTGGACCGCGCTGCCGCCGGACGCCTATCTGCGCGGCGAGGCGGTGATGCGCATGGAGGCGCGGATCCCGTTCCGGGGCTGGCGCATGACCTCCTACACCACCTATGCCTCGATCCGCGAGCGGGTGAATGCGGTTCTGGCGCTCGAAATCATGGGATTCGCCATCCTTCTGGCGCTGGCCTTCTATGCGCTCAGCCGCAAAACCGCGCTGCGCATGGCCCTGTTCCAGCGCGAGTCGGCAGAGCTTCGCGTATTGAACGCGCGGCTCCAGCGGGAAATCGCCGAACGCGAGCGTATGCAGGAGACGCTTGCCGTGGCCGAACAGAGCCTTGCGCAAAGTTCCAAACTGGCCGCGCTGGGGGAAATGTCTGCGGCGGTCAGCCATGAGTTGAACCAGCCGCTGGCCGCGATGAAAACCTATCTGGCCGGCGCGCGTCTGCTGCTGGGCCGCAACCGCCCCGAAGAGGCGCTGGCCTCTTTCGGGCGGATCGACGATCTGATCGAACGGATGGGCGCGATCACCCGCCAGCTGAAATCCTATGCCCGCAAGGGCGGTGACACGTTTTCGCCTGTAAACATGGGCGATGCGCTGGCCTCCAGCCTGTCGATGATGGAACCGCAGCTGCGTCAGCGCCATGTCCAGATCACCCGTATCCTGCCGGAAGAGCCGGTGACCGTGATGGGGGATCGGATGCGGATCGAACAGGTGATGGTCAACCTGTTGCGAAACGCGCTGGACGCCACCAAATCCGTGGAAAACCCGGAGGTGGAAATCATCCTGGCCAAGGGCGAAACCGCCACGCTGTCGGTGCGCGACAATGGTGAGGGCATCAAGGATTTCGATGAGCTCTTTGAACCCTTCTACACCACCAAGCTGCCCGGTGACGGCGTCGGGCTGGGGCTTGCCATTTCCTCGGGGATCGTGAACGACCTTGGGGGACGGCTGACGGCGCGCAGCGGCCAGAACGGCGGCGCGGTGTTCGAAATGCAATTGCCGATCCTGGAAGACGGGATCGAAGCGGCCGAGTGATCGGCCGGAACGTATAGAAGGAAGTGCTTATGGCCCAGGCCATGAAAATCGCGATTGTGGATGACGAGAAGGATATGCGGCAGTCGATCAGCCAGTGGCTGGCGTTGTCGGGGTATGACACCGAAACCTTCGCCAGCGCCGAGGACGCGCTGAAGACACTGGGGCCGGACTATCCCGGTATCGTGATTTCCGACATCAAGATGCCCGGCATGGACGGGATGCAGTTCCTGAAAAAGCTGATGGGCAGCGACAGCGCCCTGCCGGTGATCATGATCACCGGGCATGGCGATGTGCCGATGGCGGTTGAGGCAATGCGCGTGGGGGCGTTCGACTTCCTTGAAAAGCCCTTCAACCCCGATCGGATGTCGGAACTGGCCAAGAAGGCCAGCAATGCCCGCCGCCTGACGCTGGACAACCGGGCCCTGCGCCGTGAGCTGAGCGATGGCACCCAGATCATGAACAAGCTGATCGGCTCCAGCCCGGTCATGGAACGCCTGAAAGAGGACATTCTGGATCTGGGGCAGGCCGACGGCCATGTTCTGATCGATGGCGAAACCGGCACCGGCAAGACCCTTGTGGCGCACGCGCTGCACGCCGTTGGCAGCCGCGCCGGGCGCAAGTTCGTGCTGATCTCCTGTGCGGCGATGGAAGAGGACGCGCTGTCCAAGCGCCTGTTCGGCCCGATGCTGCCCGAAGACAGCCTGCTGCCCGCGATCGAGGAAGCCCGCGGTGGAACGCTGGTTCTGGAGGATATCGAGGCGCTGTCGGAGCAGCTGCAGGCCAAGTTGCTGAGCGTGATCAACGAACAGGGCACCCCGTCCGAGACCCGGATCATCGCCATCTCCAACCTGCAGGAGGCGGGCAAGACCTGCGAAGACGTGCTGCGTCCGGACCTCTTCTATCGCCTGGCGTCTCTGCGCATCACGGTGCCGCCTTTGCGACAGCGCGGCGAAGACATCCTGACCCTCTTCACCCGCCTGAGCGAGCAGTTCGCCGAGGAATACGGCTGTCCTGCGCCGCAGCTGACGGCACAGGAGGCCGCGCAGCTGTTGCAGGCCCCGTGGCCCGGCAATGTGCGTCAGCTGATCAACATCGTTGAGCGCGCGGTGCTGCAATCGCGCCGTGGCTCGGGCACTATCGTGTCCCTGCTGATGTCCGATCACGAAGAGATGCAGCCGGTGATGACCACCGAGGGCAAGCCGCTCAAGGAATATGTCGAAGCGTTCGAACGGATGCTGATCGACAATACCATGCGCCGCCACAAGGGCTCGGTCGCGTCGGTCATGGATGAACTGTGCCTGCCACGCCGGACGCTGAACGAAAAGATGGCCAAATACGGCTTGCAGCGGTCAGACTATCTTTGAGCCCCCAACTGTTGGGGTAGGCGAAAGCGGATTTTCGCCTACCACCCTCGGGTTGAATGCGAAAAACACAATAAAACATGTGCTTTGGATGCAGCTTGCCCGTATGCGGCGTGGCGAAAGCGCATGGGTCACGCATTATGCCCATTGTCTTTTACTATCCACAGGCCTTATGTTGACCCGACGGGCCATGCTGAAATGTGCAGTGCCCGCGTGAGTTTCGCTGCTTCCGTCGTTGTCCGGAAAGACCGAGATGGCCGAAGCAGACCGATCAGCCCGTGAAACGGGCAGCTAAGTACCCTGATCCGGGCAAGACCGGTGAGGGAAAGAATGGGCAGGTTACGGGATTCCCGGCCTGTCGGAGAAGAACCGCGATGACGCGCGCGACAGAATTGAGCATTCGGGCAGGGCGGCCACAGGCCGGACCCTGCCGCGCGCCGTCCGAAATCGCCCAGACAAGTCACTTCCCCGTACGCGTTAGACCCAGAATGAACTGTCCGCCAGGACAGCTGCGGCCCCCGCGTGCCCGGTCGTGCATCAAGGACACATGGCTAAGAAAATGCTTATCGATGCCACCCACGCGGAAGAAACCCGCGTTGTGGTGGTCGATGGAAACAAGGTCGAGGAATTCGATTTTGAATCCGAAAACAAACGTCAGCTTGCTGGCAACATCTATCTAGCGAAAGTTACCCGGGTCGAACCCTCGCTTCAGGCGGCATTTGTGGACTATGGCGGAAATCGCCACGGGTTCCTGGCCTTTTCCGAGATCCATCCGGATTACTACCAGATCCCGGTCGCGGATCGCGAAGCGCTGATGGAAGAAGAGCGCGCCTATGCAGAAGCGATGCGGGCGCGGGACGACGAAGAAGACAACGCCAAGAGCAAATCCGGAAAGTCGGGCAAGTCCCGCCGCTCCCGTTCTAAGTCCAAACCCAAGGAAGAAGCGGCGCCTGTTGTTGAGGCGCCCGAGATTCAGGGCATGGAAACCATCGATCTGTCGGATGATACCGAGACCGATGGCGATGATGTGATTGCGGTTCCCGAAGGGACCTCCCCGATCGAGCTGGTCGCGGACACCCCGGTGGAAGAGCCGGTCGAAGCCGCTGGCGACGACGCGCCCGAGGCCGAAGTTGTTGCCGAAGCCCCTGCGGAAGAGATCGCGGAACCTGTCGACACCGTCGACGGGGCGGATGAGGCCGTTGCCGAAGCCGAAGTTTCGGAAGATGCCGACGTCGTTGCTGAGGCCGAGGCCGAACCCGAGGCCGAAACCCCAGAGCAGGAGCCCGAACAGGACTCTGTCGAGGTTGCTGCCGATGAGGCTGCGGAGGCCGCTTCCGAGGACGCAGCGGATGAAACCGATGAGACCCCGGAGAAGCCCGGTCCCACCACCATCGCGGCCGGGATCGAATCGGATGACCCGGTCATTCGCTCCGATGATCCCGAGGCTGAAGAGGCCGAAGGCGATGCGGTTGAAGCGGCAGCCGAAGACCCTGAGGCAGCCGAGGCCGAGGTAGAGGACGCTGAGCCCGTCGCCGAAGAGGTCGCAGTTGAGGCTGCGCCCGAAGAGGCCGTGCAGGCAGATGAAGCGCCGGCAGACGAAACCGTAGCAGAACAGGCTGACGCTGCGCCGGAAGAGGTTGCTGCGACCGAAGAGGCTGCGGAAGGATCCTCCGAAGCCGAAGCCGAAGCCGAAGCCGAAGCCGAAGCCGAAGCCGAAGCCGAAGCCGAAGCCGAAGCAGACGACGCTGCGGAGGCGCCTGAAGCTCAGGCGGCTGACGACGCGGTTGTCGAGGCCGAAGTGGTTGAAGCCGACGAAGACTCCGACGATGAGGAAGAGACCGGGCGCCGCCGCAAGCGCCGCCGGGCCGACGCGTCGTCCAAGGATTCAAACATCGAATCCGTGGCCGATGATGACGACCAGGATGACATCCGGCCGCCGCGCAAACCGCGTCCGCGCCGCTACAAGATCCAGGAAGTCATCAAGGTCCGCCAGATCCTGCTGGTGCAGGTGGTGAAGGAAGAGCGCGGCAACAAGGGCGCGGCTCTGACCACCTATCTGTCGCTTGCCGGTCGCTATTGCGTGCTGATGCCGAACACCGCACGGGGCGGCGGGATTTCCCGCAAGATCACCAATGCGGCCGACCGCAAGAAGCTCAAGGAAATCGCCTCGGAAATCGACGTGCCGACCGGCGCGGGCCTGATCATCCGGACCGCCGGTGCCAAGCGCACCAAGGCCGAGATCAAGCGAGACTATGAATACCTGCAGCGCCTGTGGGAGCAGATCCGCGAACTGACGCTGAAATCCATCGCGCCGGCCAAGATCTATGAAGAAGGCGACCTGATCAAACGCTCGATCCGCGACCTCTACAACCGTGAGATCGACGAGGTGTTTGTCGAAGGCGAACGCGGCTATCGCATCGCCAAGGACTTCATGAAGATGATCATGCCGTCCCATGCCAAGAACGTGAAGAAATACGAGGATCCGATGCCTCTCTTCGCGCGCTACCAGGTGGAAAGCTACCTGGGCGGCATGTTCAACCCGACGGTGCAGCTGAAATCCGGTGGCTACATCGTGATCGGTGTGACCGAAGCGCTGGTGGCGATCGACGTGAACTCGGGCCGGGCCACCAAAGAGGGCTCGATCGAGGAAACCGCGCTCAAGACCAACCTGGAGGCCGCCGAAGAAGTGGCGCGCCAGCTGCGTCTGCGTGACCTTGCGGGTCTGATCGTGATCGATTTCATCGACATGGACGAGCGCAAGAACAACACCGCCGTTGAAAAGCGCCTGAAGGACAAGCTGAAGACCGACCGCGCCCGCATCCAGGTGGGCCGTATCTCGGGCTTTGGCCTGCTGGAAATGTCGCGCCAGCGTCTGCGTCCGGGGATGATCGAGGCCACCACGCAGCCTTGCCCGGCTTGCCACGGCACCGGCCTGATCCGGTCGGACGACAATATGGCGCTGACGATCCTGCGTCAGATCGAAGAGGAAGGCGTGCGTCGTCGCTCGCGCGAGGTTCTGGTGCGCTGCCCGGTCGGCATCGCCAACTTCCTGATGAACCAGAAACGCGAGCATATCGCGCAGATCGAACAGCGCTATGGCCTGTCGGTCCGTGTCGAAGGCGACCCGCATCTGGTCAGCCCCGATTTCGCTCTTGAGAAGTTCAAGACCGCAACCCGTATCGTTCCCGCACCCGAAGCGCCCGTTGTGTCGGTCGACACCATGCTGATGGATCAGGTCGATGCGGATGTGGAGGCCGAAGAGGAAGAGGCCCCCGCAGTTGAGGCGGCCGAGGATGGTGACGGCAAGCCCAAGCGCAAGCGCCGTCGGCGTCGCCGTCGCTCTGGCAAGGGCGGCAATGGCCAGCGCGGTGCCGAAGGCGATGCCAACGGCGAGGGCGTAGAGGCCGCTGACGACGCTGATGACGCGTCTCAGGAGGACAGCGCGGATGAGGGTGACGGGTCGGAAGACGCCGCAGAAAAGCCCAAGCGCAGCCGTTCGCGGTCGCGTCGGTCGCGCTCCAAGTCCAAGGAGGATGCAGCTGAGGCCGAGGCAGAGGCGGCGTCCGAAGGCGATGCGCCCGAGGTAGAGGGTGAAGACGCCCCCGAGGCGGATGCGAAGCCCAAGAAGAAGCCCACGCGGTCCCGCCGCAAGAAGAAGTCCGACGCCCAGCCAGAGGCCGAACAGCCCCAGGACGCAGAGGCCGAGGCGCAGCCCGAAGCGGAGGCCGACACAGCGTCGGAAGATGCACCGGCTGAGGAAGCACCCGTTGAGGTCGCTGCCGAAGCGGCAAGCGACGACGCCCCCGCAGCAGAGGCGGACGCCCCGGTAGAAACCGCGGTCGAAGCAGAAGCGCCAGAGGCAGAGGCCGCCCCGGTTGAGGCAGACGCCGAAGCGGCTCCGGTCGAGGATGCGGCAGAAACTTCCGAAGCCGAGCCGCAGGAGGCCGCTGCGGACGCGGAAGCCGAGGTCGCGGTGGAAGAGCCCGCCGAAGCCGAAGAGGCGCCGCAGGAGGCCGAACTGGTTGCCGCCGTCGCAGAGCCTGCGCCGGAACCGGCCAGCCCACCCAAGCCCAAGCGGCGCGGCTGGTGGTCGCTGGGCAAGTGATGAAAGAGGGCGGTTCGATCAGAGCCGCCCTTTCTCTTTCCGGCAGCACGACCGGGTGCGGATAATTTCCAAGGAGGGCGCGGGCATGGAGTTCGCAAGCGGTTTCATCGGACGACAGGCGGACATTGCTGCGCTGTTCCAGCGGACCTTCGGGGCGTCCGAGGGCCCGGAAGAGGGCAAGGTGATCGGCGCGCTGGTGACAGCTCTGATGGCGGCCGCGCCTGCGGATGCCCCGCTTGTGTTTACCGCTCATGAGGGGGCGGACCTGCTGGGCGGGATCATGTTCACGCGGTTGGCCTATGATCAGGACCCGCGCCGCGTGTTTCTGCTGTCACCGGTGGCGGTGGCGCCCGAAGCGCAGCAGCAGGGCGTCGGGCAGGCGCTGATCCGGCATGGGTTGGAGCAGCTCCGCGCAGACGGGGCGGATCTGGTGATCACCTATGGGGATCCGAACTATTACGCCCGCGTGGGCTTCCAGCAGATCCCGGAAACGGTGGCCCCTGCGCCGCAGCGGCTGAGCATGCCGCAGGGTTGGCAGCTCTGCCCCTTGTCCGGCCAAGAGGTGGAACCGCTGAAGGGCAACAGCCGCTGCGCCCCGGCCTTCGACGATCCGGCGCTCTGGTAAGCCGGGTCAGGACTTGCGGATCAGATAGATCTGATGACCGTCCGCTTCGCTTTGTCCGATCAGGCTGTGCCCGGATTCGTTACAGAAGTGCGGCACATCAATCACCGCCGCGGGATCATCGGCCAGAAGCTGCAGAACCTGGCCTTGTGCCAGGGATTTCAATCGCTTGCGCGCCTTGAGCACGGGCAGGGGGCACAACAGGCCCAACGCATCTACGGTATCGTTGATTTCGGTCATGGCCTGCACATAGGCCGGATGTCACAACCTGTCCACAATGATGTGACCACGCTGGCTCGTGACCTTTGCGAAAAGAGGGGGTAAGGGGAAAACATGTTTGGCATCGAGATCATAGATGCGGGCCTGTTGCCCGCCATGTTTGTGGCGCTGATCGGCGGTCTGATCAGCTTCCTGTCCCCCTGCGTGCTGCCCATCGTACCGCCTTATCTGGCCTATATGAGCGGTGTCAGCATTGGTGAAATCCAGGGGACCGCAGCGGCGCGGCGCAAGGCGACGCTGGCGGCCCTGTTCTTTGTTCTGGGCCTCAGCACCGTTTTCCTGCTGCTGGGGTTCACCGCGTCGGCCTTTGGCGCCTTTGTCCTGAAAAATCAGGAGCTTTTTGCGCAGGTCTCCGGCGTGGTCGTGATTGTCTTCGGCCTGCACTTCCTGTCGGTCTTCCGCATCCCGATTCTGGACCGTGAGGCCCGGATCGAGGCCGGGGACAACGGGGGCTCGGCCGCAGGCGCCTATGTGCTGGGGCTGGCCTTTGCCTTTGGCTGGACGCCCTGCATTGGTCCCCAGCTGGGCGCAATCCTGTCGCTGGCCGCGTCCGAAGCGTCAGTGGCGCGGGGCACCGTTCTGCTCGGTGTCTATGCCATCGGGCTGGGGGTTCCCTTCCTGTTGGCGGCGATCTTCCTCAACCGGTCGATGACCGTGATGAACAAGCTCAAGCGCCATATGGGCCTGATCGAAAAGATCATGGGCGGGCTGCTGCTGTTCGTCGGCATCATGCTGGTCACCGGGCTGTTCACCAGCTTCTCCTGGTGGCTGCTGGAAACCTTCCCGGCGCTGGCCAATCTGGGCTGATCGCCGCCGAAAACGTCCCCTTCGGGTCTTACTCTTGCCCAATTGCCACGCTAGTCTGGCGGCAAGGCAAGAGAGATCCGAATGGGCCAGACGCAGCAGTCAGATCAGCAGACAACCTATCGCCGGCGGGTGTTCTACATTCCCGGCTATGACCCCATTCACCCCCGCCGTTACCGTGAGCTGTATCGCAAGGAATCCGCGCTTCAGGCGGGGATTTCGGGGTATGACATCTCTCTGAAACCCAAACGGACCAAGGGTCTCTATGGCTGGCATGTGGACGCCCGGATGGACGGGCGGGACGTGGCCTCGGATGTTGAGGTGCTGGTGTGGTCGGATATCGTGCGCGATTCCATGTCGAACACCATTGCCGCGACCTATGTGCAGCTGATGCGCACGGCCTGGACCTATATCGCCACCGGCGCGCTGGGGCGGCTGATGAAGCTGCGCAAGGGCCCGGTGATTGCCGCGCTCTATCCGGTGGGCATGTTGCTGCTGCAATTGGTGCTGGCGCTGCTGCTGATGTGGGGTGTGGCCCATGCGGTCGGGCTGGTGGCGCAGGCGGCGCTGCCGGAGGGGGCGCTGCGCAGCGGGCTGGGCCTGATCGGCTGGGCGGCGGGTCTGGCGGCGGGCTATGGCCTGCTGAACTGGTTCCGCTCCAAGGATGGCAAGTTCTTTGCCTATTACCTGATGCATGACTACGCCTATTCAGCGGCCTCACGCGGTGCTAACCCGCCCGAGCTGGAAGCGCGCATTGCAGAGTTCACCGCTCTGATCCGGCAGGCGCTGGAGGCCAATGATTGTGAAGAGGTGCTGATCGTCGGCCATTCCTCAGGCGCCCATGTCGGGGTCAGCGTTCTGGCCGATCTCATCCGCGCTGGACTGCCCGGGAAGCGGCCCGCGCTGGGTTTTCTGTCCTTGGGACAGGTGGTGCCGATGGTGTCCTTCCTGCCTGATGCGCATCGGTTGCGCGCCGATCTGCACTATCTGGCGGCGCGCGATGAACTGTGTTGGGTGGACGTATCCGCGCCCGGCGATGGCTGCGCCTTTGCCCTGTGCGATCCGGTCACCGTCAGCGGCGTAGCGCCGGATAACAAGCGCTGGCCATTGGTTTTTTCGGCGGCCTTCACGCAGACCTTGAGTCCCGCACGCTGGAAAGAGTTGAGGTGGCGCTTTTTTCGCCTTCATTTCCAGTACTTGTGCGCCTTTGATCAGGTGGCGGATTATGATTATTTCCGCATCACCGCCGGACCCTTCCCGCTGGCCGAGCGCTACAGGGACCGGCAGCCGTCCAAATCCCGCATTGATCATGCGGTGTCGAAATTCACGTCCATGGTGTCCGCATGATACCGCCCAAACCACCCGCGCGCGCTGACCGGGTTTCGCTGCTGCGCTATGCGCGGCTGTTCCGTGAGGACATCCTGTCGGCGCAACCCGCGCGCCTTTATCGGGCCTGGATGGCCGAGTTCCGAACGCCGTTCTTCCGCTCTTTCATGGTCAACCAGCCGGATCTGGTGCAGCAGGTGCTGAAGGAGCGCCCGGATGACTTCCCGAAGTCGGGCCGCATCAGCGAAGGCCTGCGGCCGCTGCTGGGCGAGTCGGTCTTTCTGACCAATGGGGAGACCTGGAAACGTCAGCGCCGCATCATTGATCCCGCCTTTGAAGGGGGGCGCCTGAAAGACACCTTCCCGGCGATGTGGGAAGCCTCCGCGGCGATGGTGGAGCGTCTGAAGACGCGGCTGGACGCCCCGATCGAGATTGAAGCCGAGACCTCGCACGCGGCAGCGGATGTGATCTTTCGGACGCTGTTTTCCATCCCCATCGAACATGAGGTTGCGGGCAAGGTCTTTACCCGCTTCCGGGATTACCAGCGCAGCCAGCCCTTGCTGAACCTGGCCGCCTTCATTCCGTTGCCGCGCTGGATGCCGCGGTTCTTTCGCAAGGACACCACCCAGAATGCCGCCGAAATTCGCGGGCTGATCACCCAGCTGACCGAACAGCGGATGGCCGAGATCAGGGCGGGAACCGCGCCGGATGACCTGGCCACCAAGATCATGACCACCCGCGACCCGCAGACGGGTGAGATCTTTGAAACCGAGGAGATGGTCGATCAGGTGGCGATCTTCTTTCTGGCGGGGCATGAAACCAGCGCTTCGGCCCTGGCCTGGACGCTGTACCTGATGGCGATCTTCCCCGACTGGCAGGACCGGGTCGCCGCCGAGGCCGAAGAGGTGCTGTCGGCGCGCAGCGATTTCGGACTGGTGTCCAAGCTGCGCACCAGCCGCGATGTCTTTCGCGAGGCGCTGCGTCTCTATCCACCGGTGCCGATGATGGTGCGCCAAGCGACCTGTCCCGAACACTTCCGGGACCGCGATGTGCCGAAAGGGTCGCAGATCGTGCTCAGCCCGTGGCATCTGCATCGGCATGAGCGTTTGTGGGACAAGCCGGATGAGTTTGACCCCACCCGCTGGGGGACGGAAAACGGCAAGACCTGCCAGCGCGAGGCCTATATTCCGTTCTCTGCCGGGTCGCGGGTCTGCACCGGTGCGGGGTTTGCCATGGTCGAAGGGCCGCTCATCCTGTCGATGCTGTTGCGGTCCTACCGCATTGAACCCGTATCCGGGCGCACACCGCGCCCAGTGGCCCATCTGACCGTGCGGTCACGCGACGGGATCTGGCTGACATTGACCAAACGCTGAGCGTCAGGCGGAACAGCTGGCCCCGCCCAAAACGCAGAACTTGGCGCAATGGGGGTGGTTCAGATGCACGTCGCGTTCGGCCTCTTCCAGCGAATGCCCCATTTCGAACTCTTCCGAATAGGGCAGCAGGGTACAGGCGATCACGCTGGGCCGCTCGGCGCCGCGCCGCTTGACCACCATCCGCGACGACGCGCACATGACGCTGTCGGGGGTCTTGTTCAGGATGCCCCAGCAGGAGGTGGTGATTTCCGGCACTTCCACCGTTTCGTCCATTTCCGGAAACAACACGGTTTCGCCGGGGTTTGCGGCGTCGATGTCAAATCCGTTTTCGCGGAACAGCGCGGCATAGCCCGCGCGGCTGTCTGCATCGGTTTCGCCCCACAGGCTGCGCCCGGCGACGGCCATGCGGAACCCGTTGTCCCGCAGCCAGCGCATCCCCTCCAGCGTGATCTCGAAAGAGCCCTCGCCGCGCTCGATGTCGTGCAGGTCCGGTTTGAAATGGTCGACAGAAATCCGCAGCGTCAGCTTGTCGCCAAAGCGCTCTTGCAGCTCCAGCAGGCCGGCCTTGATGGATTTACGCATCATCGGACGCATGGCATTGGTCAGGATCAGCACGTCATACCCGCGTTCCAGCGCTGCGCGGGCCATGGCGATCATGTCGGGGTTCATGAAGGGCTCACCTCCGGTAAAGCCGATCTCGCGCACCTGCCAGTTCCGGGTTTCCAGCTGATCCAGATAGTCGCGCAGCTCTGCTTCGGTGAAATAGACCAGCGCGTCATTGGTGGGCGAACTCAGAATATAGCAGTTGGCGCATTCGATATTGCACAGCGTGCCGGTGTTGATCCAAAGCGTTTCGGGCTTGGTTAACGGCACGCTTGCACGGGTTTGCCCATCCGCTGTCACGAAAATGTCCTGAAACTTTCCGATATTGGCGGTTCTAGGCGCTTGATCTTCCATGTGTAATGTCCCGTCACATTCGCTTTAATTGATCTAGCCTATTGCAGGAGAAAAGATAAAGTCGCCGGGGGGCCGCTGACGCAGTTTTGATCTGACGTTTGTGGAAGCATGGGGCAAGACGTGAAGTCAAGAATGCGCTAGGACAGGGTATGGTATCTCGCATCATTCCAGTAGATCCGTTCGATTTGGTGATTTTCGGCGGAACCGGGGATCTGGCCCGGCGCAAGATTTTGCCCGCGCTGTTCCGCCGCTTTTGCGCCGGACAATTTCCCGAAGGCGCCCGGATCATCGGCGCGGCACGCACCGACATGTCCCTGGCCGAATACCACGCGATGGTGGCCGTTGCGCTTAGCGAACATGCCGAAGGCCGCGAATGCGCGCCCGGCACCGTGGCCGAGTTTCTGAACCGCGTGATGTATGTGGCCACCGATGCCATGGGCGAGCAGGGCTGGTCCGCACTGTCGGACCTGCTGAAACCCACGGCAAGCGAGCGTCAGAGCGTGTTCTATTTCTCTGTCGGTCCGCGCCTGTTTGGGGCGCTGGCGGAACGGCTGCACCTGCATGGGCTGGCGCATGAACACACGCGAATCGTCGTGGAAAAACCCTTTGGGCATGATCTGGAGTCGGCCAAGGCATTGAACGCGGTCCTAGCCGAGCATTTCGATGAAAGCCAAGTGTACCGGATCGACCATTATCTGGGGAAGGAAACGGTTCAGAACCTGATGGCCGTGCGCTTTGGCAATATGCTGTTCGAACCGCTGTGGAATTCCCAATACGTCGACCACATCCAGATTACCGTGGCGGAATCCGTCGGGATCACCGGGCGAGAGGAATATTATGACCGCGCGGGCGCCATGCGGGACATGGTGCAGAACCACCTGATGCAGCTTCTGTGTCTGATCGCCATGGAGCCACCGGCCAAGTTCGACCCTGACGCGGTGCGGGACGAAAAGCTGAAGGTGATCCGGGCACTGGATCCGGTTCTGCCGCATCATATCGTGCGCGGGCAGTTCGAGGCCTGTCTGGATCCCGGTGATCCGCATCCCAGTTACCGGGGATCGGTGGGCAATCCCCGCAGCACCACCGAAAGCTATATTGCGCTGCGCACCCATATCTCGAACTGGCGATGGGCGGGGACGCCGTTTTACCTGCGCACCGGCAAGCGGCTGAAGGCCCGGTCGTCGGTGATCAACGTGATGTTCAAGGATGCGCCGCATTCGATCTTTGGCGAAGAAGCGGGCCGTCATGCCAATCTGCTGTCGATCCGCCTGCAGCCGAACGAAGGCATCACGCTGAAGGTGACGATCAAGGAACCGGGGCCGGGGGGGATGCGGCTGGTCGATGTGCCGCTGGACATGACCTTTGCCGAAGCGCTGGGTCCCGACGGTGAGGATCCGCCGGGGGCTTATGAGCGGCTGATCGTGGATGTAATCCGCGGCAACCAGACGCTTTTCATGCGCGGAGACGAGGTGGAAGCGGCCTGGGGCTGGACCGATCCGATCATTGCGGGCTGGAACTCCCGCGGAGATGTGCCTAAACCTTATGCCAGCGGCAGCCCGGGTCCAACCGACGCGGATCTGCTGATGCGTCGGGATGGGCGCGAATGGCGGGGAATAAATCCATGAATATTCAGGAATATCCGGATCGCGACATGCTGGCCATCGACTTGGCCAACAAGCTGGCAGGGGAGCTTGAAACCCATCTGCTGCACAATGAAACCGCGTGTTTGGCTGTTCCGGGGGGATCAACGCCGGGTCCGATCTTTGACGATCTCTGTGCGGCGGATCTGGATTGGGCGCGCGTTCACGTGCTGCCGACAGACGAACGCTGGGTCCCGATGGATGATCCGCGCTCGAATGAGCGGCTGATCCGTGAGCGCCTGCTGGTCAATCGTGCCGCTGCGGCCCGTTTCCTGCCGCTGCATGTGCCGGCGCATGAACCGCAGGACGCGCTGGCCGAGATTGAAGCGCTGATCGTGCCCGAGCTGCCGATTTCGGTGCTCGTGCTGGGCATGGGCGAAGACATGCACACCGCGTCGCTGTTTCCGGGGGCGCCCGATCTGGCCAAGGCGCTTGGATCGGATGCGCCGATCCTGACCTTGCAGGCGCCCGAAACGCAGCCGGAACTGCGCGTCAGCCTGAGCGCGCGGATCCTTGATGGTGCAATCTCCAAACATCTGGTCATCTACGGCGACCGCAAGCGGCAGGCGCTGGAGCGCGCCATGACATTGCCGCCCGAAGACGCCCCCATTCGGGCCGTGCTGTCCGAAACGACCGTGCATTGGGCGGAATAGGATATTGGGGATCCCCGCGATATGTGGTCAAATCTGAAGTCCTTGCGCGATGCCCGCAAACGTCAGCGTATTGCGGAGCTGTTTCAGGCTGATCCGCACCGCGCGGGGCAGTTCAGCGTGATGCTGGACGACATGCTGTTTGACTACTCGAAAACCCTGATCGATGACGAAATTCGCAGCGAACTGCTGAACCTGTGCGAGAAAGCTGCACTGGCGGAGCGGCGCGAAGCGATGTTCGCAGGGCAGCCGATCAATGAGACCGAAAACCGGGCGGTGCTGCACACGGCGCTGCGCGATCCGGACGGCGATCCGCTGGAGGTTGAGGGCGAAGATATCCGGGTCGAAATCCGCCACACGCTGGACCGGATGCGCGCGTTTGCAACCGATGTGCGCGCAGGCAACCGCAGCGGCGCGGGCGGCGCGTATACCGATGTGGTCAATATCGGCATCGGCGGTTCCGATCTGGGGCCGATGATGGTTGCCAATGCGCTGTCGCCTTATGCGGACGGTCCCCGGTGCCATTTCGTGTCCAACATCGATGGCGCCCATCTGCATGACACGCTGGCCGGGCTGGATCCTCAACGCACGCTGGTGATTGTTGCCTCCAAAACGTTTTCAACCGTCGAAACCATGACCAACGCGCGCAGCGCCCGGGCGTGGATGGAACAGGGCGGCGGTGATCCCACGCAGCAGTTTGCTGCGCTGTCCACAGCGCTGGACCTGACGGCGGACTTCGGTATCGCCGATGATCAGGTGTTTGGCTTCGGCAATTGGGTCGGCGGGCGCTACTCGGTCTGGGGTCCCATCGGGCTCAGCGTGATGCTGGCCGTGGGCGCGGATGATTTCGACGCCTTCCTGGCCGGTGGCAAGGCGATGGATGACCATTTCCGCTCGGCCCCCTGGGATCGGAACATGCCGGTGCTGCTGGCGCTCGTTGGGCTTTGGCACCACCAGGTCTGTGGCTATGGCACCCGCGCGGTGCTGCCCTATGACCAGCGGCTGGTCCAGCTTCCCGACTATCTGCAACAGCTTGAGATGGAATCTAACGGCAAGTCCGTAGCGCTGAGCGGGCGGCGGTTGCGTCATGTGTCCGGGCCGGTGGTCTGGGGGCAGGCCGGGACCAACGGGCAACATGCATTCTACCAGTTGCTGCATCAGGGCACCAGCGTGGTGCCGTGTGAGTTCCTGGTCGCAGCGCAGGGACATGAACCGGATCTGACGCATCATCATGAGCTGCTGGTCGCCAATTGCCTGGCCCAGTCCGAGGCGCTGATGCGGGGGCGCACGCTGGCTGCGGCACGGGCCCGTATGCGGGCCGCGGGCCTGTCCGGTGCGGAACTGGAGCGTCAGGCCCGCCATCGCGAGTTCCCCGGCAACCGCCCTTCGGTGACCATGATCTACCCCAAGCTGACGCCCTTTGTGCTGGGGCAGATCGTGTCGCTTTATGAACACCGGGTCTTTGTCGAAGGCGTGATCCTTGGGATCAACTCCTTTGACCAATGGGGTGTGGAGCTTGGCAAGGAGCTTGCCAAGTCGCTGGAGCCTGTTCTGTCGGGTGAAAAACCGGCCTCCGGGCGCGACGGGTCCACCGCCGCCCTGGTGGATTATGTCCGCCGCTTTCGCGACTGAACGGCAAGCCCGATCAGTTTGACGGGCGCGCGCCGTCCAGTTCGATGAATTGCTGGCACAGGCTTTCCGGGATCGGGTAGCCCGATGCCCCGTCCGGGCTGCGCAGAACCACGACACCGTCCAACGTACAGCGCAGATCTCCGGACCAGATCTGTTGTTGAATCGAATAGGAGGTGTTGCGGAAGGCGGTCACCCGCATGGTGGTGACATAGTCTTCGTCAAGCAGCATTTCCTTGATGTAATGGACATTGGCGTTCCGCAGCACGGTCCTGGGCGCAGGCATATCTGCAAAATGCGGCGCACAAAGCTGATCGAAATAGACAACGCGTGAACTCTCGAACCAGCTCATGTAAGCCTTGTTGTTGACGTGGTTCAACACGTCGATCTCGCTGAAACGAACCTTGTCGGCCATCGCCATCGGTTGGGCCGTTTCCAGCCCGAAATCCAGTTGCTGGGTGGGGGTGAGCGGTATGAGGTAAGGGATCGTCATGTCAAATGGCTAGCGCCTGCATTCCGCTCGGGCAAGAGGGGCATCACGTCACATCCCCCTGATGTCACGAAATGAAATGGATCCGGTCAAAGCTGCGCCGCCAGTCTGAAACCTCGGGCAGCAGGGCTTCGGGGTCGGGCCGGCGCAGCGCTTGTGCGATCAGCGCAGCCATCCGGTCCGCGTCCTGCGCCGTCACACCCCAGCGCACAAGTTCCGGCGTGCCAATGCGCAGCCCGTTCATGTCGCCCGGCACCTCGGCCAGGGGCAGGCCGATACCGCAGGTCAGGAAGCCGGCTTTGCGCAACTGTCGGGACGCGTGCTGCCCGCCGCCAAGCGGCGCGGCCTCGAGCGCAAACTGATGCGACCGGGTGAACCCTTGCGGGGACGAAAAGACCGGCAGGCCCTCGGCCGCGAGCGCTTGGGCCAAAGCCCGCGCGGTGGTGATCATTTCGGCGGCATAGGCCTGCCCGTGATCCCGCCAGTCCAGCAGGGTTACCGCAAGGGCTGCCGACTTGGCCGCATCGAAGTTGGCGGTCATTCCCGGAAAGGCGATGGCGTCCAGACGTTGGGCAATATCGGCCTCATTGGTGACGATCAGCCCCCCGGCCGGGCCGCCCAGGCTTTTGTAGGTGCTCATGGTCATCAGATGCGCACCTTCGGACAGGGGATTGCGCCAGGCCTTGCCCGCGATGATGCCGCATTGATGCGCCGCATCGAACAAGAGTTTTGCCCCCACGGCGTCCGCAATGGCGCGGACCTCACGCACCGGATGTTCATGGAGGTTCAGGCTGCACCCAAGGGTGATCAGAGCGGGTTTTTCCTGCTCGGCCAGCTGCGCCAGCGCCTCGACATCGACGGTATAGCCGTCTGCGGACACCGGCGCGTTGACGATGCGCAAACCGAACAACCCGGCACAGCCCGCGTCATGATGGGTGACATGCCCGCCGATGGAGGCCGGAGGCGCGATGATCGTGTCACCGGGGTTGCAGAGGGCCATGAAGCCAAAGAGATTGGCCAGAGCGCCAGACGGCACCCGAATTTCCGCAAAACGCGCCTCAAACACCTCAGCGGCCAGGGCGGCACAGATGACCTCGATCTCTTCGATGGCCTCCAGCCCGGTCTCATATTTGTTACCGGGGTATCCCAGCGACGGGCGAGAGCCCAGACCGCTGGCCAGCAGCGCCTCGGCGCGGGGATTCATCACATTGGTCGCGGGGTTCAGGTTGAAACACTCGCGTTCATGAATGGTGCGGTTGCCCTCTGCCAGTTCGGCAATCCGCTGTTGCAACGCGACGCTGGACGCCCCGTCGGTTTCAGAGGCGATTTTCTGCACCAGGGTTTCGGATGCGGTGGGCACCCATGTGCGCGGGGCAAGGGACATGATCGGCTCCTTCTTGGTTTCCCCGATCCTGCGAGCAGACGACCGGGGGCGCAAACCCTAATTCGCCCGATTGTAACGGGGAACGTGGCGGAACCGGTGGTCCGCTTGCCTTGGCGCCGGGTCACCCCATCATCTTGGCGGGCAAGCGGTTGAAAATTGTGTGATCTTGGGTCAGTCTCGACGGAAAGAGGCAGGGGGAACGTTCAACTCCATTCCACCTGTCGTTGCACAGAATTCATCGACACAGTCTGTTCAAAAAGGGCCCCTAAATGCCGCAGATTTCACGTCTCTCACATTCTCTTGGTTCCCGGTTCGCCAGCAGCGTGGCCGCAAGCGCGGTGATCCTGTCGCTGGCCGGGCCGGTCGCTGCCCAGCAACAGGGGCAACAGGCACCGAAAGTCACCATCGCTGCGGCCGCCGCCCGCGACATCGTTCAGCACGCCAGCTTCATCGGCCGCGCCGAAGCCATCGACAAGGTGGACGTGATGGCGCGGGTGAACGGGTTTCTGGAAGAGACGCTGATCCATGACGGGGCGGAGGTCGGGCAGGGGGATCTGCTGTTCCGGATCGAGGACAGCAATTACTCCGCCATTCTTGAAGCGCGTCAGGCGACCCTGGCCAAGGCCGAGGCGAACCTGCAGCTGGCGTCTCTGGAACTGGCCCGCAAGATTGAGCTGTTCGAGCGTGGCTCGGTGCCCGAAGCGGAACGCGACAGTGCCCGCGCCAATGAGCTGGTCGCCGAGGCCGAGGTTCGCTCGGCCCAGGCTGCAATCCGGCAGGCGGAACTGGACCTGAGCTATACCACGATCCACGCCCCCTTTCCGGGCCGGGTTGGCCGGATACAGGTGTCCACCGGCGATGTGGTGGCGCCCGGTGGGGCCGCGCTGGTCAGCCTGGTGCGGGAAACGCCGATCTATGTGGCCTTTTCGCTGAACGAGAAGCAGTTCATCGACATCATGGAAGAGCTGGGCACCGACCCGGAAGGCATGTCCCAGGATGAAAATCGCCCGGATGTGCATGTGACCCTACCAAATGGGTCCGTGCTGGATGAAACTGGTGAGATCGTGTTTCTGGACAACCGCATTGATCCGGCCACCGGCAGCATCACCCTGCGGGCAGAGTTTCCCAATGACAAGCGGCTGCTGGTCGACGGGGCCTTTGTGCAGGTCAGCATCGAAGCGCCCGAAGCCGTATCCCGCATCGTGATTCCGCAGGCGGCGTTGCAGCGCGATCAGAAGGGCGATTTCGTGCTGATCGTCGGGGCGCAGCAGACGGTGGAGCAACGCCATGTCACCACCGGTGAGCAGATCGGGACGGAAATCGTGATCACCGAAGGTCTGCAGGCCGGGGAAAGCGTGATTGTCGAAGGGCTGCAGCGGGTGCGCCCCGGCATTGCCGTCAACGCCGTGCTGGCCACTGTCGAGGACTAATCGCCCATGTTCTCATCCATTTTCATTTCGCGCCCGAAAATGGCGATTGTCATTTCGCTGGTGCTGACTGTCATGGGGGTGATCGGCTATGTCTCGCTGCCGGTTGCACAATTCCCTGAAATCACGCCGCCCGTGGTCAGCGTGAATGCGAATTACACCGGGGCCAATGCCGAAACAGTGGAACAGGCCGTCGCCGCGCAGATCGAAGCGCAGGTGAACGGGGTGGACGACATGATCTACATGTCCTCGACCTCGTCGGACAACGGTGGCTATTCGCTGTCTGTGACCTTCGAAGTGGGCACCGACGCGGATATTGCCGCGGTGAACGTGCAGAACCGGGTGGCACAGGCCATGGCAGGTCTGCCTGCCGAGGTGACCAGCGCCGGTGTGGTGACGCAGAAGGCCAGCTCCAACATGCTGATGGTGGCGGCGCTGACCTCTCCGGGCGGCAGCTATGATGAGGTGTTCCTGTCGAACTATGCCTCGATCAACATCAAGGACGCGCTCAGCCGGATCGAAGGGGTCGGGCGCGCGGATGTGCTGACCGATCTGGAATATGCCATGCGGATCTGGATGGATCCCGAACGGATGGCGGGGCTTGGTATTGCGCCAAGTGACGTGATCGGCGCGGTGCGCGAACAGAATATCGAGGTCTCTGCCGGTCAGATCGGCTCGCCTCCGGTGCCCGGCGATCAGACGTTCCAATACACGCTGAAATCGCAGGGACGGCTCAGCTCGGTCGAGGAGTTCGAGAACATCGTCATCCGCAGTGGCGAGGCCGGAGCGGTTGTCCGGCTGAGCGATGTGGCGCGGATTGAGCTGGGCGCGCAGTCCTACTTCAGCTCGGGCTACCTGAACGGGGCGCCTGCAACCATTCTGGCGGTCTATCAGGCGCCGGGGGCCAACGCGTTGAGCGTGGCTGAAAAGGTCAAGGCAGAGCTGGACCGCCTGTCGCTGTCCTTCCCCGAAGACGTCACCTATGCGGTGCCCTTTGACAGCACCAAATTCGTGGAACAATCCCTCAATGACGTGATTTCCACGCTGGTGCTGACCTTTGTTCTGGTGGTGTCTGTGGTCTTTGTCTTCCTGGGCAGCTTCCGCGCGACGCTGATCCCGATGGTGGCCATTCCAGTGTCCCTGGTTGGGACCTTTGCGTTCCTGCTGGCCTTTGGCATGTCGCTGAACACCATTTCCCTGTTTGCGCTGGTGCTGGCCATCGGCATCGTGGTTGATGACGCGATCGTCGTGGTCGAAAACGTCGAACGCCTGATCGCCGATGAGGGCCTGTCCCCGGCCGATGCCACGCGCAAGGCGATGGGGCAGATCACCGGGCCGGTGATTGCCACCACGCTGGTTCTGCTGGCGGTCTTTGTGCCGGTCACCTTCATGCCGGGCATCACAGGACAGCTGTATTCCCAGTTCGCCATCACCATTTCGACGGCGGTTGTGATCTCATCCATCAACGCGCTGACACTGTCGCCCGCCCTGTGTGCCATTGTCCTGCGCCCGCGCTCGGGTCCGCCCAAGGGGCTGCTGGCGCTGTTTGAGCGGATGATTTCCGGCGTGCGTGGTGGATATCTGGGCATCGTGCGACGCCTGTTGCGCCTGCCGGTGCTGGGGCTGGTGATCATCCTGGCTGCCGGGGGCGGCATGGGGGGCATCTTCGCCTCCACTTCGCAGGGCTTCCTGCCGTCTGAGGACAATGGCTATCTGTTCGTGGACCTGCAACTGCCGGATGCGGCGGCGCTGAACCGGACCGAAAAAGTGTCCGAACGGGTGCGCGAACAGCTGCAACAGCTTCCGGGCGTCGAGAACACGGTTCTGGTCAACGGGTTCAGCATGTTGAACGGCGGTCTGCCAAACGGGGCGATGATCATCGTCACCCTGAAGCCCTGGGATGAGCGGACCACGCCTGAGCTGAGCGCGCAGGGCGTGCTGGGCCGGATCTATGGCGTGGTCAACCAGGAGGCCGCGGCCTCCATCGTGGCCTTCAACCCGCCGCCGATCAACGGGCTGGGCATGAGCGCCGGTGTGGAAATGCAGGTGCAGCAGACTGGCGGCGGCTCGCCACAGGATCTGGCCGCGGCGCTTGGATCGCTGGTCTATGCCGCCAACCAGAACCCCGCCATCGCGCAGTCCTACACCACCTTCCGGGCCAATGTTCCGCAGGTTTTCGTGGATCTGGACCGTGAGAAAGCCAAGGCGCTCAATGTCTCGATCTCGGAAGTGTTCCAGACCATGCAGGCGCAGCTGGGGTCGGTCTATATCAACGATTTCAATATCTTCGGACGTGTTTATCGGGTGATGGCACAGGCCGAGGGATCCTATCGGGACAAGATCGAAGATATCGGCAACCTCTATGTGCGCTCCAATTCGGGTGACATGGTTCCGCTGGCCACGCTGATTGACGTGGAAAACGTGCTGGGCCCGGTTCTGCTGAAACGGCACAACCTGTTCCGCTCGGGCACCGTGACCGCCGTGCCTGCGGCGGGGCTGTCCACCGGGGATGCGATCCGGGTGATGGAGGAAGCCGCCGCAACCGCGCTGCCGCCCGGCTACAGCTTTGAATGGACCGGCACGGCGCAGCAGCAACAGGGCTCTGCCGGGATGGTACAGCTGATCCTGGCGATGGCGCTGTTGTTCGGCTACCTCTTCCTGGTGGCGCAATACGAAAGCTGGACCATGCCGGTGGCCATTCTTCTGTCGGTGGTGGTGGCGCTCTTCGGGGCTGTGGCAGCGGTGGCTGCCGTGGGCAGCGACATCAACCTCTATACCCAGATCGGGATGATCATGCTGATCGGCCTGGCCTCAAAGAATGCGATCCTGATCGTCGAATTTGCCATGGCGCAACGGGCCGAGGGCAAGTCGATCTTCGAGGCCGCTTCGGAAGCCGCGCACCAGCGGTTCCGCGCCGTGATGATGACAGCGCTGTCCTTCCTGCTGGGCGTGGTGCCGCTGTTGGCGGCCTCGGGCGCCGGGGCGGCCAGCCAGAAGGCCATCGGCGTTGCGGTCTTTGGCGGGATGCTGGCGGCGACGGTGCTGGGGGTGATCGTGGTGCCTGTGCTCTATGCCTTCATGCAGGGGATGCGGGAGCGGGTGAAGGGGCTCTTCGCCTGATCCGCAGCGCCGCAACCGGGCAAACAAAAAGCCCCGCAGCCTGTCATGGGCTGCGGGGCTTTCTTTTTGCTGTGAGGTCGCTCAGCCGCCTTTCAGCCGCTGCATCAGATAGATCTCCTGCTCCGGTGCCACCGGTTCGGTCAGGCTGGTGGCGTAGATCCGGCCATCGATTGCAACCGAAACCCCGGCCTCGATCGGCGCGGCAAGGCCCGGATAGGCCTGTTCCAGCGCCCGGAGCATTTCACCCGTGGTAGAGGCCTCAACCTCCACCACGTCTTTTCCATCCGTGTGGCGGCGCAGGGCCGACCACAAATGGACCTGAACCTTAGGCATCGCCACCGGCTTCCAGTGCTTCCAGGATCTTCGGCGGCGACATCGGCAGGCTTTTCAGCCGCACGCCCGCTGCGTTCGACACCGCGTTTGCGATGGCGGCCAGCGGCGGCACGATGCCGGTTTCCCCCACGCCACGCACACCGAAGGGGTGGCCCGGGTTGGGCACTTCGACGATGACCGCATCGATCATCGGCAGGTCCGAGGCAACCGGGATCCGGTAGTCCAGGAACACGGTGTTCTGCAGACGCCCATCTTCGCCATAGATGTACTCCTCGTTCAGCGCCCAGCCGATGCCCTGTGCGGCGCCGCCCTGGTACTGACCTTCGACGTAGGTCGGGTGAACCGCCTTGCCGGCGTCCTGAACCACGGTGTAGCGCACGATCTTGGTGGCCCCGGTTTCCGGGTCGACCTCTGCATCCACGATATGGGTGCCGAAGGACACGCCCGCACCTTCTGGGGTGGCCTCAAAATGGCCCGAGATCGGACCGCCGGTCTGTCCCATGGTGGCGGTGATGTCGGCCAGCGGCATGGGATCGAAGTCACCGGCGTTGGGCCCCGAAGGTACCGCACAGCCGTTTTCCCATTTCACCGCATCTTCGGGGATGCCCCATTTCGCGGCTGCGCGCTGGCACAGTTTCTCAACTGCGGCGCGGGCGGCCTTGATGGTGGCCAGACCTGATGCATAGGTCACGCGCGAGCCGTGCGAGACATCGTTGTAGCCCAGCGTCGCCGTGTCGGCGATGGTCACGCGGATGTTCTCATAAGGGATGCCCAGGACCTCTGCCGCCATCAGCGCCATCGAGGCGCGCGAGCCGCCGATATCCGGCGTGCCGACAGAAACCTGTGCGGTGCCATCTTCGGAAAGTGCAAGAGAAACAGAGGTTTCGCCGCCGTGGTTAAACCAGAATCCCGAGGCAACGCCGCGGCCCTGACCGGGTTCCAGCGGCGCCGCGTAATGCGGATGTGCCTTGGCCGCTTCCAGTGTCGCCACCATGCCGATCTGATCGAAACGCGGCCCGTAGGAGGCCTTGCTGCCATCCCGCGCGGCGTTTTTCAGGCGCACTTCGATCGGGTCCAGCCCCATCTTGTTGCACGCCATGTCGATCACCGATTCAACGGCGAAGGCCGCCATCGGTGCGCCCGGCGCACGATAGGCCGCCTGTTTCGGGCGGTTGGCCACCACGTCATAGCCGACCTGACGCACGTTCTTCAGGTCATAGCAGGCAAAGGCGCACATGGCAGAGAATTCCATCGGTGCACCGGGGAAGGCGCCGCCCTGCAGGCGGAAGGTGCCCTCGGCGGCGGTGATGGTGCCGTCGGTCTTGAAGCCGATCTTGATGTCCATCGACGCCGAAGAGGTCGGGCCGGTGGCGCGCAGAACTTCGGAGCGGCTCATCACCAGCTTCACCGGGCGGTTTGCCTTGCGGCTGAGTGCCAGGGCAACCGGTTCGATGAAGACGGTGGTCTTGCCGCCAAAACCGCCGCCGATTTCCGATGCGGTCACGCGCAGCTGCGAGGTCTCCAGACCCAGCAATGCGGCGCAGTATTTCTGCGCGTACCAGTGGCCCTGCGTGCAGCACCACAGCTCACCTTTGCCATCATTGCCCAGCGAGCCCAGGCACGCGTGGGGTTCGATGTAGCCCTGGTGGGTGGCTTCGGTCTTGAAGGTGTCCTCAAAGACCATGTCCGCTTCGGCGAAACCTGCTTCGACATCGCCATGGCCACTTTCGTGATAACGCACAACGTTGGCGTTGAAGCCTTCGGGCACCGATGCATCGGCGTAGCTGTCGTTGATGACCGGCGCGTCGGGGGCCATTGCGGCGTCCACGTCGGTGACATGGGGCAGCACCTCGTACTCGACCTCGATCAGCTTGACCGCGTCGCGGGCCGCCAGGGCAGAGGTCGCGGCAACAGCGGCAACCGCATGGCCGTCATAAAGCGCCTTTTCCCCGGCCATGACATTTTCCAGCACGTTGGCGAATTCGCCGGTCAGGCCGGTGGCGAAATCGGCGCGGGTGACAATCGCCTTCACCCCATCCAGAGCTTCGGCCTTGGAGGTGTCGATGCGCAGGATGCGCGCATGGGCGTGGGGCGAGCGGACAACGGCCCCGAACAACATGCCGGGGGCGTGGGCGTCGGCCCCGAATTTGGCACGGCCCGTGACCTTGTCCAGCCCGTCGGGGCGCTCGGGGCGGGTGCCCACGTAGTCAAAGGATTTGCGCTCGCCGTCCAGTTCAGCGCCACCGGATTGCGGTTTGTATTCGTCCAGAGCCATTACGACGCCTCCCGAAGGTCTGCTGCGGTGTCCATGACCGCGCGGATGATCTTGTCATAGCCGGTGCAGCGGCACAGGTTGCCGGCCAGCCAGTAACGGACCTCGGTTTCGGTCGGGTCCGGGTTCTTCTCCAGCAGCGACTTTGCCGCCACCAGCACGCCGGGGGTGCAGACCCCGCATTGCAGCGCGGCGTGTTCGATGAATTTCTGCTGCAGCGGGTGCAGGATGTCGCCATCCGACAGGCCTTCGACCGTTTCGATCTGCTTGCCTTCGGCCTCAACCCCCAGCACCAGGCACGAACAGACCAGACGGCCGTCCAGCGTCACCGAGCAGGCGCCACAGTCACCGGTGCCGCAGCCTTCTTTGGCGCCGGTCAGGTTCAGGCGATCGCGCAGCACGTCCAGCAGGGTTTCCCGCGGGTCGCACAGATATTCGACGGTGTCGCCATTCACGGTGGCGGTCACATGGGTTTTGCGGGTCATTTCGATGCTCCCTTCGCGCGGTCATAGGCGATCTGGGCGGTGCGCTTGGCCAGCACACCGGCAACATGGGTGCGGAACTTGATGGTGCCGCGTTTGTCGGTGATCGGGTTGCAGGCGGCGGATGCGGCCTCGGCCAGTTTGTCCAGCGCGGCCTCATCCAGCGTGGTGCCGATGATGGCGTCAGCGCACTCCTGCACCAGCAGCACGGTCGGGGCAACGGCGCCCAGCGACACGCGCGCTTCGACAATGGTGTCGCCGTCCAGACGCAGATTCACGCCGCAGCCGACAACTGCGATGTCCATTTCGGTCCGCGGGATGAACCGCAGATAGGCGTCGCCTGCGTTTTCGCCACGCGCGGGCAGGTTGACCGCCGAAATCATCTCACCCTTGGCCAGCGAGGTGCGGCCGGGGGCGGTGGGGATGTCTTCGACCGCAACGGTGCGGGTGCCGTCGGGGCCGGTCACGGTGACGGTTGCACCCGCAGCAACCATGGCCGGAACCGAATCCGCGGCAGGCGATGCGTTGCACAGGTTGCCGACCAGGGTGGCGCGGCCCTGAACCTGGGTAGAGCCGATCAGGTCCATGCCTTCGACAACACCGGGCCAGTCCTGGCCGAGTTGCGGGTGTTCGGACATTTCGGCCCCGGGGGCGGCAACGCCGATGGTCCAGCTGCCATCCGCGTTCTGCGTGATGTCGCGCACACCGGGGATGTGCTTGATGTCGATCAGAGTGTCGGGGGTCACGATGTCGGCGCGCAGCTGCACCAGAACATCGGTCCCGCCGGCCAGAAACCGGGTGATGCCGCTTGCCGATGTGGCCAACGAGACCGCCTCGTCGAAACTGGCAGGGGTATGGTAATCCATGCGTAATCCTTAGCTGTCGGTTTGGATTGCTCTATTCGCTCGCAGAGAAGCTAGGGTACCTGAGCCGGGGCGTCTATCCCATGGCGACATCAATTTTCTCTTTCCGACACAGGGACAGAAGTTGTGCGTCAGCGATAGCCGGTCATTTCCAGATAACCGACACCCTGATGGGTACCGGTGACCTGCACCGGACCTTCCCAGTAGGCAAAGGACACATCCATCCAGCTGTCGGGGTTCAGGGGCGTCACTTCAACGGCCAGATCGCGGTCGGGCAGACGCACCTCCCACCGGGTGGGAACCTCTGTTCCGTCAACGGTTTGCACCTCCAGCGACCGGGCCTGAAAGGCACCGGGAGACAGGGCGGTGGCCTGACCATCGGGGGTGATCCAGGTGCCGGAGGTGAAATCGCCCGCGTCATCGCGCAGACGGAAACCCATCAGCTTGGCACCGCTGTCCAATGACAGGGAAAACCAGTCCCATCCCGACTGACCCGACGAAAGCGGCTGGCTGGACCATTCGCGGTCCAACCACGCCTGACCGGTCACCGGGATGACCTGTCCCTCAAGGGTCACGGTCCCCGACAGGGTGTAGCGCGGTTGCGAATAGTAGTAGCTGGCCTGACCTTCACGGGATTTCACCGAATAGCCCTGTGCGCCGTGCAGGATCAGCGGCCCCTCCGCTGTCAGCGTCAGGTCATAGGCAAACTCGGCATCGGTGGCGCTGAGCTTTAGCTGGTTCAGCGTCGCATTCGGCGCGGTCATGCGCCAATCGTCGATCCAGGCGGAAAATGGGGCGGTGGAGACACCTGCCTGTCCGATGCCGCCCCGCGCCAGGCGTTCAGCACTGAAATGGCGCGTCGCGCTGGTCAGCCCGGCATGGGCCATCCACAGCTGCGGGCTTCGCCAGCCCTCGGCCTCACCCGGTTGCAGGGCGGAGCGGAAGAGCGTCCATTGAATGCCGTAGGGCGTGCCGTGCTGATCCTGCAGGTTGGCGGTCAGATACCACCATTCGATGCGGAAATCGGGGTGGGGGCCGTGGTCCTGCGGGAAGCTCAGCCGATAGTCGCGCTCCGGTATGGCATAGCCATCCGCATTGGTGCCAAGCCCGGCGAAACCCTGTGCCAGCGCCTGCAATGGCAGCCAACACAGCATGGCAAGGATCCTGAGGGTTCTAGCGTTCATGGGCAAAGACCTTCAACAGATCGGCGGGCGGCAGGCGGCGCAACCGGCGGGCGGGGATCAGCGCAGCCAGCGCCGCTGCCAGAATGGCCAGCACGGCCAGGCGCAGCCAGTCGAGCGGGAAGAGGAACAGTGGCAGCTTCCAGCCGAAGGCTTCGACATTGATCACGCTCAGCAGAACCCAGGCCAGTGCCAGACCAAGGGGCAGTGCGATGGCCCAAGTCAGCACCGCCAGCAGGACGGAGCGCAGGATCTCCAGCCGGGCCAGCTGCGCTCGGGTGACGCCAAGCGCCCAGACCGGGGCCAGTTGCGGCTGCCGCTGCGTCCAGAGCGTCAGCAGGCTGGTCAGGATTGCAAAACCCGCCACGCCCAGCGTCAGGATGTTCAGCGCTCCGGTCACCACGAAAGTCTTGTCAAAGATCGCCAGCGATTCCCGTTTCAGGCTGACCTGATCAATCATCGCGCTGGCGGGCAGGCCAAAGCTGTCTTGCAGCCGTGATTGCAGGGCCGCGACGTCCTGGGGCGGCAGGCGCAGGCCGAATTGCCGATGCGGAATATCGGGGGCGCGCTCCAGCAGATCGGGCAGCGACACAATGGCCTGCCCATTCGGATTTCCGTAGTCGGAATAAACACCTACGATGGGAAGCTCCCAATCCGCTTGCAGTGTCAGAATGTCCCCGGTCCACAGATCGAACCGGCGCGCCAGCTGTTCGTTGATCAGAATGGCCCGGCCTTCGGCAATACGGTCCCAGCTGTCTGTGGTGGCCTCCAGAATGGGCCAGTTGCCGCGATAAGTGGCGTCATCGATGACGCCATAAACGCGCAGTGGCGTACCGTTGTAGCGGGTATCAAGCGAGCGGATCGGGAGGGCGCGGATACCCTCTTGGCGGAACCACTCCTGTAGCGCGGCCCCTTCGGCATCATTGCGCGCGGTCACATAGAGCTCGGCCGAGAGGCGCTGATCCATCCAGCCCAGAAAGGTCAGGCGAAAGCTGGAGACCATGGTGCCGACGCCGATGTTTGCGGCAATGGCCAGCAGCAATGCCATCAGCGCCAGCGACAGGCCCGGCAACTGCGCGCGCATGTCGGACCAGACCCATTCGGCCAGCGGGCCACGGGCGCTGCGCTGCAAGAGGGTCAGAAGCAGCGACAGGACCACCGGCAGAGCCAGCGCCGTGCCCAGCATGATCCCGGCCAGCAGGGCAAACCCGGCCAAGAGCCCGTCAAACAGCAGCACCGACAGCACGCCCACAACCGCCAGTCCAGCCCCACCCAGCGCCTGCCAACGGTGCCCGCTGCGGGCCCGCGCGGACCAGCTCTGGACCCCCGGTGCGGACAGCAAGGGCAGGCGGGCCACCCGCCAAAGCGCCTGACCGCCGGCCATGAAGGTGCCCGCCAGCGCCATCCCCAGCCCCGACAGGATCCAGAGCGGGCGCAATGTCAGACCGCCCTCAACCGGCGCGCCATAAAGCCCCCGCAGTGTGGCCGCCACATCCGGCAACAGGGCACCGGCCAGAAAGAAACCAAGTATCAGGCCCAGCCCACCGGCCAGCAGCGCCAGCAGGATGAGTTCAACCAGCAAGAGCGCAATCAGGCCCCGTAGCGAAACGCCCATGGCGCGCAGCGTGCGAAACAGCCCGCGCCGCTGCTCAAACGCCAGACCGATCATGCCATGCACGATGAACAGACCCACCGCAAAGGACAGCAGGCCGAAGGCGGTGAGGTTGAGGTGAAAACTGTCGGTCAGTCGCTGCGCGCTGGTCTTTTCCGACGGGGCCTGGCGGATCAGCTCGGGCGCCAGGGTGGACAATGGGGGCAGCCCGGGCGACTGCTCGCGCAGGACCAGCAGGCGGGACAGCGCGCCTGAGCGGTTCAGCAGCTCTTCGGCCAGCGCGATGTCGGTGATCACCCGATCCGGCGGCAGGTCCGGCGCTTCCAGCACCGGCGGCAGGTCGGGCAGGGTGCGCAGGTATCTGGCCAATCCCGGTGCCGCGATCAGCCGACCGGGCGGTTGCAGCAGCGCAAGGGGGTCCATCTCATCGCTGTTTGCAAGCTGGGCCAGCGCGGGGATCGGGGGATGGGACAGCAGGTCAATGCCCTGCAAGGTGACCGAACGGTCCGGCAGTCGCCAGCGCCCCTCCAGTACCGGGGCCAGTTGCCAGCCCGCGCGCCGCAGCGCAACATATCGGGACAGAGCAATGCCGTCGCCGGCGCGGGGCACAAGGATATCGATCTGCGCCGCGCCCAGCTGTTGCGCCGCCTGATCATAGGAGCGGCGTGCCTCGCCATTGATCGCCTGTACCGCTGACCAGAGCGCCGTGGCCATCGCCAGCCCCAGCACCAGCAACAGCAATTGGCCCGGATGGCGTCGCCAATGCGACAGCAGGGCCTGGCCCGTGGCGCGCATCACTGGAGCGTCCCGCCCCGAAGATGCAGCCGCCGGTGCAGCCGTCCGGCAATCTGTTCGGAATGGGTGACCAGAAACAGCGCGGTGCCGCTGTCGGCCACCAGATCCAGCATCAGCGACATCACCGCCTCGCTTGCCGCTTCGTCCAGGTTTCCTGTCGGCTCATCAGCCAGCAAAAGGCGCGGTCGGGGTGCCAGCGCGCGGGCGATGGCAACCCTCTGCTGCTGCCCCCCTGACAGCTGTTCGGGATACCGGTCCAGCAGATCCCGCAGGCCAAGCCGATCCGTCAACGCCTCGGTCCAGTTTGTATCGTGCTGCGCGCTCAGCCGGGCATGAAAGCTGATGTTCTGGGCCACGGTCAGGGAGGCCACAAGGTTGAACTGCTGGAACACCACGGCAATCTGCCCCCGGCGCAGCCGCGCCCGCCCGGCATCCCCAAGGTCGGAATAGGGCTGGTCGTCCAACAGGATTTCCCCCCGGTCGAAATGATCCAGCGCCCCGGCCAGATGCAACAGCGTGCTTTTGCCTGAGCCGCTTTCACCGGTCAGCGCAAGCGTTTCGCCCGCGCCCAGCTCCATCGACACATCACGCAGCACCGCCCGCTCCGGCGGCTGGCCGGGATAGGCTTTGGTCACATTTCGGATGGACAGCAGCACGGGCGCGACTCCCTGACTGATTTCGCCGGTTTCCTTGCCTTATCAATAGGTCCGCACCCCGGCTTGTCCAGAGCGGACCCTGCGGATGTCTTGCCCGGACGCGCCCGGGTGGCTAGGTAAAGGACACGATGAGGTGAACAGGGGAACAGACGCATGGCGCTTTGGCATCAGCTTGCTTGGGGCAGCCTGTTCCTGATTATCTGCGTCTTCGTGGAAACCGGGATGCTGCTGTGGTGTTCCAAGCTGATCTTCAATCACGCCAGACGCCGGGGGCCGAACGTGCGCCATCGCGACAGGATGGCGATTCTCCTCATTTCCATGCTGGGCGTGGTTGCGGCCCATACGGTTCAGGTGTGGATCTGGGCCGGGGTGTTCCTGCTGGCCGATGTTCTGCCGGATCTGAATACGGCCGTCTATTTCGCACTGGTCACCTATACGACCCTTGGCTACGGCGATGTCCTGCTGGGGCCGGGGCTGCGGATCTTTGCCAGCTTCGCCGCGGTGGCCGGGATGCTGGGGTTTGGCATTTCCACGGCCTTCGTGGTGGCGGTCATGGGGCGCATGTTCACGGGCAATGGTGAGGATCACGGGTGACATCACAGTATTTGACCGCCGCCTTGGATGCGCTGAAACGCTTCAACTCGAAAAACGGCTGGGTGCTCAGCAGCCATGTCGCCATGTCGATGATGCTGGCGCTATTTCCCTTTGTTCTCTTTACCGTGGCGCTCTCGGGCGCGCTGGCGGGCTATCTGCCGCTGCCGCAGGACGCCAAGTTGGAGGACATGGTGAACCTGGTCTTCGGCTCCTGGCCTGAGGCGATCGCCAAGCCGATTGTCGACGAACTCTTTGCGGTGCTTGAGATCTCCGACAGTCGCCTGATGACTCTGGGCGGCTTGCTGACGCTCTATTTCGCCTCCAACGGCGTGGACGCCGTGCGGGTGGCGATGACACAGGCCTACCGCGATACCGATCCGCGCCCGTTCTGGCAGACCCGGATCCTGTGCATGGGATTTGTCTTGTTGGGCGGGGCCGGGATCATGGCGGTGGCAATCCTTGAGGTGGCGCTGCCGCTCTATGCCGCGTTTCTTCAGATCGTTGTGCCCGATCAGGTGGAAAAGGTCGTGGGGGATGTGCGCATCGCCCGGTTTCTGGTGGTGCTGATGCCGTTCCTGGCGGTGCTGGCGTGCCATCGCTGGCTGCCCGGACACCGGCACGGGCTGGGGCAGATCCTGCCGGGCGTGCTGCTGACCTTTGCGCTCTGGGCCATCGCAGGCTGGGGCTTTGCCTATTACGTGGGACGTTTTGCCAGCTATTCGGCAACCTATGCCGGGCTGGCCGGTGCGATGGCGGCGCTGATTTTCCTGTATCTGAATTCCGCGATCCTGATCCTTGGGGCGGAATTCAACGGCGCGCTGCTGGCGCGGCGCGCAATGCCCAGTAAATGAACAAGGTCACACAGGGGTTTAAATTTAGTAAATAAATTACTTTGGAAAGCCCTGCCGGGGCGCTACACTTGGGAAGCGGCGAAAATCGTCTGCTCGAATTTCGTTGCACGGTTGTTTCAATAGTAAGTTTGTCAGGTCTGCCATGAAGAAAAAGAACCCCGAATTGCGTCGCCACGCGCAACTGTTCGAACTCCTTTATCAACAGAGCGTCCGTGAAGAATCCGGCAAGACGTCCCTGCGCACCGAACGTATCGCCCCGCCCAGCGACGCCCAGCAAAAGTTCCTGAGCTACGCCACGGATTCGGTCTTTGCAACGAAGCCGCTGCGACAGCGCCTAGTTTGAACCCGGTCTGAGCCGGATCTGGGGCCAGCCTGAGGCCGGCGCTCTGCCCCCTCAGGACGCCCCTTCTGGTCCGTCAGCCGCGGAACCCCGTGGCGACGACGAATTTTTCCGAACTGTCGGAACGGGATGCAGGCGGCTTGACGTTCACCACCTTGGTGAATTTCTGTTTCAGCAGCTTCTGCAATTCTCCTTCGGCACCGCCAGCCAGAACCTTGGCCACAAAGGTGCCGCCAGGTTCCAGCACGTCAAAGGCAAAATAGGCGGCCGTTTCGCACAGGGAAATGATCCGCAGGTGATCGGTCTGCTTGTGCCCCGATGAAGCCGCCGCCATGTCCGACATCACCACGTCGGCCTTGCCGCCCAGCCAGGTTTTCACCTTTTCGTCGGCATCGTCATCCATGAAGTCCAGCTGATGGAATTCAGCGCCGGCCAGCGGTTCCACCTCTTGCAGATCCACACCGATGATCCGCCCGATCGCCTTGCCGGATTTCTCACCCAGCGCGTTCACGCGGGGCACCGCCACCTGGCACCACCCGCCCGGCGCACAGCCCAGATCGACGACCCGTGCCCCCGGCACCAGGAAGCGGAACTTGTCATCCAGTTCCATGATCTTGAAGGCTGCGCGTCCGCGATAGCCTTCTTTCTGCGCCCTTTGCACATAGGGATCGTTCAGCTGTCGCTGCAGCCAGCGGGTTGAGCTGAGCTTGCGGCCACGGGCGGTCTTGACCTTGACGGTCAGATCCCGGCGTCCACGGCCTGAGGTGTTTTTTCCACTCGGTGTCTTTGCCATGTCTGGGCAACCTCTGTCACGGGCGGCACCGGAATTTTGCGAAAATTCCGGGCCGGAAAATTTGAATTTTCCGGGCGCTTCAGAAGGGCCCGTCTTCCAGGACCCCGTCGGCGCTCATCTGGGCATAGAGCAGCCCTTCACGCAGGCCCCGGTCGGCCACCGACAAGCGATCGGTGGGCCAGCAGCGTAATAGCGCCTGAAGGATGGCAGATCCAGACATGATCAGCGCATGGCGGTCTTCCCCTATGCGCGGGTCTCGCCGGCGTCCCTGCGGGCCAAGTTCCAGATAGCCGCGGATGACCTTGTCGATCTGGTCGCTGGTCATGCGCAGTCCGTCCACCTTGGTCCGGTCATAGCGTTTCAGCCCAAGGTGTGAGGCGGCAACTGTTGTCACGGTGCCCGAGGTGCCGACAATCTGGAACCCTTCGCGGGTCTGCTCATCCTTGTAGGGGGCGAAATCCAGCAGGTTTTCTTCGAAGAACCAGCTCATCAGCGCAAAACGGGCGGCATCGTCTTCGACATCGTTGAACTGATCGCGCAGCGTCGCCACCCCAAGCGGGACCGAGATCCAGTCCACAACCTTGGCAGCGGGAAACGGGCTTTCGGCAGGGTGGAACCCGGCATGCAGGCGCATGATGGCAGCGGGCCGATCCCGGCGCGGCACAGACGAGATGTCGATCCAGACCAGTTCCGTCGATCCACCGCCGATATCGACCACCATCAACTGTTCGGTGCGTGTCGAGACCAGGGGCGCACAGGAGATGACGGCCAGGCGAGCCTCTTCCTCGGGCTGAATGATCTCCAGCGTCAGACCGGTATCTCGCTTCACCTGGCGGATGAAATCGCGCGCATTTCGGGCTCGGCGGCAGGCCTCGGTGGCCACCAGACGCATGTGGCGGACCTTGTTGCGCTTGAGCTTCTGCTGGCAGATGCGCAGCGCCTGAACGGTACGCGCCATGGACGAGCGGGACAAACGTCCCGTCCGTTCAAGCCCGGCGCCCAGCTGCACCGACTTGGAGAAACTGTCCACCACATGGAAGCCGCTGCCCTTGGGTTGGGCAATCAGCATCCGGCAGCTGTTGGTGCCCAGATCCAGCGCCGCGTAAAGCGCATCGGGATTGGGCGGATTCGGCGCGGGGCTCTCGACCGCTTTGGGGAATGCGCCCGCACCTCTGCGACGCTTGGGCGCCATGATTCACGCCCTCCGATTTTCGTGTTACCTTCGACAATAGGCACGCCGTCTGAATACCGCAAGCCGCGAAAGATTCAGTCCAACGGATTGTCGAAGTAGCCGGAAAGATATCGGTATTCATCCGCCAGCACCGGACGCAGCGCCTGCTGTGTTTCCGGTTTCAGATCATCGAACGTCAGGCTGCTGCGGCTGGAGTTGGACCTGCGGGGGACAACGGATTTGCCGGCCTTTGCGGACAGATCCTGGGCCAGTTCGTTCATCTGATCGGTGCGATAGACCTTGTCATAAGCGGCCAGATCCGGGCCCGCAAACATCCAGGTCGGCAGGATGTGGTGTTTGATGACCGAAGACAGCCGCGCATATCGTTTCAGGTTTGCAAAGAACGTGTCCGGATCCGGATCCAGCGGCAGCACGCCCCGATTGCGCAGCTTCCGGCTTTTGTGCAGGTCCTTCATGTCCACCACCCGGTTGGTATAGACCGACATCAGCCGTTTGATCGGGTCCCGCACGACCGTGAAGCGAAAGGCGCTTTCGTGTCGCTGAAAATGATCGCCGCGCCAGCGCCGGGTGGGATAGGCCGTGTGATAGGTGGTGTGGCCGGTTTCCGACGGCGCGGGCGGGGTGAACTCAGGATCGATTTCCGCCAGCATTTCCTTGACGGACGAACATCCCGCCTTCGGGACGGCGGCATAGGCCAGCCCCGGCTCTTTGATTGCGATAACCATGTGCTGCTCGATTAATTGTTCTTTTCATGATTTTTTAACCTTCTGGTAACTATGTGTCCACTTTTGCCGGGCAACCGGCAGAATCTGTTGCGCAAGAGACTCATGTTTATGTTGAGAAGAATGATCCGGACGCTTGCTAGCCAAGCAGAGGCTGCCCAGATAAACAGACGAGACGCAAAACGTCGCTCAAAACGACTGTGTTGTCGAAATTCGACCATTGAATCCCGACTGTCCGCTTTAGAACCGGACCACTAGGTTTGGAGGAACGGAACCCATGCCCGACGTCACCATTGTATATTGGCGCGATATCCCGGCGCAGGTCATTGTCGGCAAAGGCCGGCGTGGCGCAAAACGTCAGCTCGAAGAACGGTTCGAGCAGGCGATTGATCGCGCAGCGATGAAGGTCAATGCCAAGGACAGCGACGCCTATCTTGCCGAATGGCGGAAAGCGGCTCCGTTCACTGCCGAGGGCGACGCGAGTGAACTCGCGGAATCCGAAGCGAAACGCCTGGAAGCGGAGTATGATCAGGAGCGTCTGAAAGCCCTGATTGCAAATGACGGATGGGCATGAGCCTGAATTCTGTGTGGGAGGCCGCAATGGCTTTGTTGAATTTCAAGAAACGCGGTGCCGACGCCCCGCAGACCGTTAACCCCGAAGTCGAGGCCTTCCTGCAGGGGTATTCGATCGAAGTCATGCCGCGCACGGCTGGCAAGGTCGAAGACTTCCGTGACCTGCTGCCCGCAGGCACCCGCGTCTACATCGCGCATATCGAAGGCACCCCGATCGAAGACATGGTCGCAACTGCCAAGCGCATCAAAGGCGAAGGCTATGATGTGATGCCGCACTTCCCGGCGCGCATCATCAAGGACGAAGCGACCCTGGCTGACTGGATCAACCGCTACCAGGGCGAAGCGGACGTCAAGCAAGGCCTGATCCTGGCCGGTGGTGTTGCCACGCCGCACGGCGATTTCGACAGCTCCATGCAGCTGCTGGAAACCGGTCTGTTCGACAAAGCCGGCTTCACCAATCTGCACGTCGCGGGCCACCCCGAGCCGAACCTGGACATCGACCCCAACGGCGGTCGGGCCAACACCTATGCAGCGCTGGACTGGAAACAGGAATTCTCCAAGCGTACCGATGCGCAGATGGCTCTGGCGACCCAGTTCTGCTTCGAAGCCCAGCCGGTGATCGAATGGGCGAACGAGCTGAAAGAGCGCGGCATGAACCTGCCGATCCACATCGGTATCGCAGGTCCGGCAAAGCTGCAGACCATGATCAAGTTCGCCATCGCCTGTGGTGTTGGCCCGTCGCTGAAGGTTCTTCAGAAACGTGCCAAGGACGTGTCCAAGCTGCTGCTGCCGCATGAGCCCGATGAGATCCTGACCGATCTGGCTGCACACAAGGCCGCCAACCCGGACTTCAACATCGAGAAGGTCCACTTCTTCCCGCTGGGCGGCATCAAGACAAACGCCACCTGGGCGATCAACAACGGCGGCGCCTCGGCCAAGCCGGTCAACTCCTAAGGATCTAAAATGACCCGTACCATCATCGAATCAAAAACAAAAACCACGATCATGGGGTTTGACCAGCCGTTCACCGTTATTGGTGAGCGCATCAACCCCACGGGCCGCATGATCCTGAACGCTGAGCTGGAAGCAGGCGATTTCAGCCGCGTCGAAGCCGACGCGCTGGCCCAGGTCGCCGCAGGCGCAACCGTTCTGGACATCAACTCGGGTGCCGTGTTCTCGAACAAGATGGCCGAAGATCCTCGTTACGCCGACAACAACTTCGTTGAGCCGGACCTGATGCGGGAACTGGTCAAGCGCGTACAGGCCGTCACCGACTGCCCGCTCTGCATCGACTCCTCGGTGCCCGGCGCGCTGGAAGCCGGCCTGGAAGCGGCCGAAGGTCGCCCGCTTCTGAACTCGGTCACAGGCGAAGAAGAGCGCCTGGAGATGGTTCTGCCGCTGGTCAAGAAATACAACGTTCCGGTTGTGGCCATCTCGAACGACGACACCGGCATCTCGGAAGACCCCGAAGTGCGTTTTGCCGTTGCCAAGAAAATCGTGGAACGCGCTGCCGACTTCGGCATCCCGGCACATGACATCGTGGTCGACCCGCTGGTCATGCCGATCGGCGCCATGGGCACCGCCGGCCTGCAGGTGTTCGAACTGAACAAGCGTCTGCGCAACGAGCTGGGCGTGAACACCACCTGCGGTGCGTCGAACATTTCGTTCGGTCTGCCCAACCGTCACGGCATCAACAACGCCTTCCTGCCGATGGCAATGGCCACCGGCATGACCTCGGCCATCATGAACCCGGTCGCTCTGCCGATCGGTCCCAAGAAGATCGCCGAGAAGAAAGCCGAAGTCGAAGCCGCCGGTGTGGTTCTGCCCGAGGGCATGGACGACGAAGCTTTTGTCAAGCTGTTCGGCATGGGCTCCACCAAGCCGCGCGCTGGTAAGGAAATGGAGGCCATCCGTGCCGCCAACTTCCTGACCAACAACGACGATGGTGGCGCTGCCTGGATCGCGTTCAACAAATCCCCCGACGACGCCGCAGGCGCACGGGGTGGACGTCGTCGCCGCCGCGCATGATCTGACGATCAGGAAATTCAGAAGGCCGGACAAGGGTTTGTCCGGCCTTTTTTGTGTCCGCTCTCAGCTTTGGGTCGGGGCCAAGGTCGCGCTAATGATCGGAAAACGCGGCATTCAATGCGGTCTGGATCTTCAGATGGGCCGCGATTTCCTCTGGTGTGAATCGGGCCGCGAAGCGGGCGAACTCTGCCATCTCCCGTTCCCGTATCTGTTCGATCACGTGGCGGCTCTGGTCTGTGAGCCGGTAGAAATGGGATCGGCTGTGCCGCGCATTGGCTTCTGTGCAGACCATCCCCTTGGCCAGCAGCTCTTTCAGCTCCCGCGCCACGAATTGCCGTTTCAGTTGCAGCAGCGCGGTCAGCTCGGGCGCCGTGGCCGACGGGCGGCTCAGCAAGGCTTCCAGAATGGCCCGCTGGCCCACGGTGATCCCGCTGGAGGCCAGGTCTGCCTCAACGCGGGCGGTGATGTTGCGCAGCAGCGGTCGTGTCAGCTGGACACCCGCATACAGCATGTCGGCAGGGGTTTGGGGCGCATCGGTCATGCCAGATCTCTACGGCGCGGGAAGGTGGGTTGTCCATTTGCTAGTTGACAACTGAGTTGACAAAAGTGCCGACCGGACGCAGATTGGCTCAGGTCAATCGGGAAGGATCCTCAGATGAAATGGCGTGATCTTGCAGAGAACCAGATCCAGAAAGCCAGATCGCAAGGTCAGTTCGACCATCTGGAAGGCGCAGGCAAACCCTTGCCCCAGCGCGCCGCAGGGGATGTGATTTCAGCCGGGATGGCGATGATGGCGGATGCAGGCGTGCTGCCGCGCGAAATTGAGCTGAAGAAGGCGGTGGAGGCGCAGCGCAAGCGGTTGCAGGCCACCACGGACCCGGCCGCCAGAAAGGCCGAGATGCACAGGCTGGCAGATCTGGAGACACGGCTGTCCATCGAACAGGACGCGCGCAGAAAATTCTATCGCACGTCCTGAAGGGGGGCGTGGGACCGGCGGGTGACGGAAATCAGCTGCCGATCAGGCTCCGGTCAAACGGCGTGGACTGATAGATCTGGTTGATCCAGTTGCCGTACAGAAGATGCGCGTGGCTGCGCCAGCGGTTCTGCGGATCGCGCGACGGGTCATCTTCGGGGTAGTAGTTGTTCGGAACGTTGATCGGCGTGCCCTGTTCGACGTCGCGGTCATATTCCTGCTTCAGTGTATCACTGTCATATTCGAAATGGTTGAAGATGTAGAGCGCACGATGCTCGGGATCTTCGACCAGACAGGGGCCGACCTCATCACTGCCCAGCAGCGTGCGCAGGCCGGGGGCCTGATCGATCTCGTCCTGTTTCATTTCGGTCCAACGGCTGACCGGGATGACGAAATCATCCGAGAACCCGCGCAGATAGGGTGAGGCCGGGGCCAGGTTCTGATGGCGGAAACAGCCGAACGCCTTGGCGTCCAGCATGTGTTTCTTGACGCCGTGGAAATGGTTGATCATTGCCATGCCGCCCCAGCACACGCCGAAGGTGGAATGCACGTTGGTCTGGGTCCAATCGAATACCTCCTGCATTTCATCCCAATAGGTGACATCGGTGAAATCCAGATGCTCGATCGGGGCGCCGGTGATGATCAGACCGTCGAATTTCTCGTCGCGTACGTCCTGAAAGGGCCGATAGAATTCGGCCATATGTTCGGAAGCGGTGTTTTTGGTGCGGTGCTCGCTCATGCGGATCAGGCTGAGGTCGATCTGCAGCGGCGTGGCCCCGATCAGACGGGCGAACTGGTTCTCCGTCTGGATCTTCTTGGGCATGAGGTTCAACAGCCCGATCCGCAGGGGGCGGATATCCTGACGCGCCGCTTCGTCGTTCGACATGACCATGACGCCTTCGCTGGTCAGCACGTCATAGGCAGGCAACTCGGAGGGGATCTTGATGGGCATCGTCTTGGGGTTCCTCAAACTCTGTCCGGCGTAGATAATGCGCTGTGCTGTCGCTGCCAAGGCCGCTTTTGGCAACATCTGTTGACCAGTGGCTTTTGACGCGGTTCAATCGGGGCGCAGCGGCCATGCGGGGGGACGAACATGAACATCAGATTCCTTGGGGCGGTCGCCGCCTTACTCTTCGCCACCGGTGCGTTTGCGCAAAACAGTGACCCGATGGCGTTGCAGCGCTGCATCTGGTCCTGCCTGGCCCGCTCTCCAGGGGCGGCCAGCCTGGAATACAATCTGTGCGTGGAGCGGTTCTGCGCTACGGAAACGGCGCTGTCGGGGATCCCAAGCAGCGGTGTCCCTTGGGATTTCGGTATCGCGTCCGACGGGATCACCCGGTTTGCCGGGCTGCAATTGCCCGGCGGGCAGGGCGAAGGCGTGTATTTCATGTGCAGCCCCCGGTCGCTGCCCTATCTGATGCTGTTTGCCTTTGACCGTCCCGAAGGGGCCTATCGCCTGAACATCGACGGGCGCGAATTCGTGCTGCCGTTTGACCGGTCGCGCGGTCAGCTGACCGTGTCGCTGCGCCCCAATGCGCAGATCCTGGACATTCTGGCGCAGGGCAGCTGGCTCAGCGTGACCGACCCTCAGGGATATACCGCTGCCAGCCTCAGCCTGTCAGGTGCCGCGCGGGCCATTGCCACCGCCCAGATCCAGTGCCGGAACGGCTGAGCCTCAGCGCTGCTCTTCCAGCACCGAGGCGATGAGGTCGTCAAAATCGCCTTCGGAGCGCAGGGAGGAGATCTGATCGGCGGTGACCGTTACCCCCCAGTTGCGCGCCATCGCCTCATACCGGGGCTGACGGTGGGCCAGCGCCTGTGCATAGGTCCAGCGGATGAAGGCGTCGGGATCAACCTCATCCGCGGCACAGCCCTGTGTCTGAAGGTATTCGTCCCAGACCCGTGACAGGAACTCCGGCTGATAGGACATCGGCTTCGGCGCCCGGTCAAAGCGGCGGATCAGCTCTTCGGTATGGGCGTCATCGCCCTTGATCCAGATCATCAGCGCGTGTTTGGACAGTTCGCTCAGCACCGGATCATTCGGATCCTCCGCGTCCACCCATTCACAGATCGACCCGCCGGTGTCGCAGATGAAATGCGGATAGCCATACAGCCGTTCGGCGCGTTCGATGAAATAGGAGGTGTCCAGCAGCGCGTTGATTTCGGCCTGTTTGAACTGTGCCTGACGGCGGCGGTATTCTGCAATCGCCATGCCGCCCTTTGCGGGGTCGCCGGGTTTGCCCAGATAGGTTGAAACCGGGGTCAGGTTCTCGAAGGAGATATTCGACCCGATGTAGATCGAATCGGACAGCAGAAGGTCGCGCAGGAACGGCACCTTCATCGCCTCCGCCTTGGCGTTGTCGGCGATGTATTCGCCCATGTAGCGGGTGCCGATCCGGTAATCGATGGAGTAGTGGAACCACCCCCCTGCCGAGCGCAACATGTTGCTGACAAAGGTTTTTCCAAGCCCCGACATGCCAAAGAATACGACGCGTTTGCGGGGCGCACCTCGCCAGTCCTGTGCGGATTGGTACAGCATGTCGAAAAGGTCCTTCTGGTCGTTTGCCCTTTGCTAGTCGCGAAGTTGCACCGGGTCAATCTGCGACCCGACCACACCGCTCAACGGGCCGCGGTGCGACGGGATTCTGTCAGGATATTGTAGTAGTTCGCCGCAAAGATCATCACCGCGCCCAGCAGCACCCAGATGTCCAGCGCTTCACCGTAAACCAGCATCCCGATGACAGCGATGGCGGGCAGGCGGGCAAAGTCGATCGGCACCACAACCGAGGCCGGCGCCAGCGACAGCGCGTTGGTCAGGCAGAAATGCGCCGTCAGACCACACAGGCCGATCAGCACCAGCCAGGGTGCCGTGGTGGCGTCCGGCAGGGCGATTTCACCGTCCAGCCCTGAGGCAACAACCCCCAGAACCAGCTGCATGAGCGTCAGCCACAGCAGGATGGAGGCAATGGGTTCATGCCGCGTCAGGCGTTTGGTGATCATGATGGTCAGCGCAAAAAAGATCGCACAGGCGGCAGCGGTGGCCAGTCCGACGCTGATGGTATCAGGGGACGGGCGGGCCACGATCAGGATGCCGACAAACCCCAGCGCGGCGGCGATGCCGCGGCTGCGGGTCAGCGCTTCGCCCAGAACCAGGGGGGACAGCACAATCACCCACAGCGGCGTGGTGAATTCCAGCGCAAAGACCTGCGCCAGCGGGATCATCGTGACTGCAAAGAACCACAGGTTCTGCCCGGTGAAATGAGCGATGTTGCGCAACAGATGGGTGCCCAGACGCTCGCGGCGGACAGAGGACCATTTGCCCGTGGCGCTGAGCACCAGTGCAACGATGATCAGCCCCACAGCCGAACGGTACATCATGATCTCGAACGTATCGAGCGTCAGCCCGGCCTCGCGGCCCGCCACGGCCATGGCCGAGAAGGACACGATGGTGCCCGTCATCCAAAGCGCCGCGCGCCCGATTTGGGGTGTGGGATCGGTCATGAGCGTCACCTTGATGGGGCAGGTTGCTCAACAGGGATTGAGCCATATGCCGGGCCGTGGTTCTGTAGGGACATTGGCATTGGTTTGTATTGAAAGGTCAAGAGATGCGACGTTTTTTATGGATGGCTGCCGTTGCGGGCATGCTGGCTGGCGCGGGCCCCGCTGCCGCGGCGGATTTCAAGATTTCGTTTACCTGGGACGGGCTGAAGCTTTGTACTTCGGGGCGGCCGAACACGGTCAAGAACCCTGAATTCATCGTCAGGGGGCTACCTGCGGGGACGAAGATGGTGCAGTTCAAGCTGACCGATCTGGATGTGCCAAACTACAAACACGGCGGCGGCTGGGTGAAGATGGCCGCCGATGGCAAGGTTCCGAAGGGTGCGTTCAAATACAAAAGCCCCTGTCCGCCGTCCGGTAAACACACCTATGAATGGACTGCGACCGCCAAGGTCAAGAAAAGCGGCAAGGCGCTTGGACAGGCAAAGGCGCGGCGCAAATATCCGGAGTGATCGGCGTTATGACTGCTGATAAAGCCATTTTATTTCAGGGTATTGATGGATGTTTGTGAAGTAACGCATGGCCTGCGTTCGTCGGGTCATGCCGCAACATGAAGGCAACGGGATGAGAAACCGCAAGCTCTATCTGGGGCCGTTGACGGACAACAGGAGGTGGGATCAGGTCCGGATCAGGCCCGACGACGTGATCGTCGTGACCCCACCGAAATGTGGGACCACATGGATGCAGACCATCGTGGCGCTGCTTTTCTCGGGTGATCCGGAGGTTGAACCAGAGCTGTCGATGAAGATGCCGTGGATCGACATCCGCCTGCGTGAAATGCCGGAGGTCGCAGAGCGGGTGGAGGCGATGACCGCGCGTCGCTGTCTGAAAAGCCATACGCCGATGGACGGGCTGCCGCTGGATGAACAGGCGCAGTATATCTGTGTCTTTCGCCATCCGCTGGATGCGCATTTCTCCTACCGTCGGCACTTGCGCAACATGCCGATCCGGTTCTTCGACATGTGGTATCCCGAAGATGATCCCGATGGCGTGACCTTCCGTCGGTTTCTGGATGGCGGGGCCGAAGGGTTTGACGGGGACGCCATGCCGCTGGCCCATATCCTGCGCCACTACCTTACGGCGCTGGCGCTGGTGGCGCGGCCGAATGTGGCGCTGTTTCACTATGCGGATATGTGCCGGGACCTGCCGGGCACCTTTGCCAGGCTGGCGGATCTGCTGGAGGTCGACCACCCGCCGGCGCTGATGGAACAGCTGGTGCAGACCGCCCGTTTTGACAACATGCGGGCGCAGGCCTCCCGCTTTGCGCCGGGCGGTGGCCAGGGCTTTATGAAGTCCGATACCGATTTCTTTCACAGCGGCACCAGCGGCAAGTGGCATGGGCAGCTGACCGAGCTGGAGCTGGCAGCCTATGACGCGCTCATGGACGCGGCGCTGACGCCCGATCAGCGGCGCTGGCTGGAGAACGGGGGAGCGTTGCCCTAATCCTCCCGCCCCGGTTCATCGCGATTGTCGGAAAACAATGCGACCTTGTTGCCCTGCGGATCGCGCAGGTAGCCCACGTAGAAATGCGCCCCGTATGCGGCCCGGAACCCCGGTTGCCCTTCGTCCAATCCCCCCGCCGCAAGGGCCGCGGCATGAAGGGCGCGCACCTGCGCCTGACTGCTGGCCTGGAAAGCCACCATGGATCCGTTCCCGGCCGAGGCAGCACCGCCATCAAAGGGGGCTTTGACATAGAAATCGGGATGCACCGGTGACTGACCGGGGGGCGGCGGCAGCACATAGCTCAGATCGCCGTGGTATCGCTCCAGCTGGTAGCCAAGCGCGGGCAGGAAGGCGGAATAAAACCGCTCCGCCAGGTCGATGTCGTCTGCACCAACGGTGACATAGGCAATCATGCGGGGGTGCTCCTTCTGCTGGCGCGCGGTCCGCAGCACCCTAACAAACCGCTGGCGCAAGACCATGAAAAAAGCCGGATCGACAAACGCGACCCGGCTTTTCCGAATTGATTATGACAGAGGGATCATTCCCACTCGATCGTTCCCGGAGGCTTCGAGGTGATGTCATAGGTGCAGCGGTTGATGCCCTTGACCTCATTGATGATCCGGGTGGCGGTTTCACCCAGGAACTCATGGCTGAACGGGTAGTAGTCCGCCGTCATCCCGTCGACCGAGGTCACCGCGCGCAGTGCACAGGCGTAATCATAGGTGCGGCCGTCGCCCATCACGCCAACGGTACGCACCGGCAGGATCGCAACGAAGGCTTGCCAGATCTCATCATACAGACCGTGCTTGCGGATCTGGTCGATATAGATCGCGTCCGCCTCGCGCAGGATCTCCAGCTTTTCGCGGGTGATCTCACCGGGGCAGCGGATCGCAAGGCCCGGTCCGGGGAAGGGGTGGCGGCCAATGAAGGACTGCGGCAGGCCCAGCTCACGGCCCAGCGCGCGAACCTCATCCTTGAACAGCTCACGCAGGGGCTCGACCAGTTTCAGGCCCATCTTTTCCGGCAGGCCGCCCACATTGTGGTGCGACTTGATGGTAACCGAAGGCCCGCCCGAGAAGGACACGGATTCGATCACGTCGGGATAAAGCGTGCCCTGGGCCAGGAATTCGGCGCCGTCGATGGTGTCGGCATGTTTCTGGAACACGTCGATGAACAGCTTGCCGATGATCTTGCGCTTGGTTTCCGGGTCGCTTTGCCCGTCCAGCTCGCCCAGGAACAGCTCGCTTTCGTCCGCGTGGATCAGCTGGATGTTGTAGTTGTCGCGGAACATCGAAACGACTTCTTCCGCTTCGTTCTTGCGCAGCAGACCGTGGTCCACGAACACGCAGGTCAGCTGATCGCCGATGGCTTCGTGGATCAGGATGGCCGCCACGGACGAATCCACGCCGCCCGACAGACCGCAGATCACCTTCTTGTCGCCGACCTGCTCGCGGATCTTTTCGATCATCTGCTCGCGGTAGGCGCCCATGGTCCAGTCGCCTTCGAAGCCTGCCAGTTTGACAAAGTTCTCATACAGTTTGGCGCCGTTCGGGGTGTGATGCACCTCGGGATGGAACTGCACCGCATAGAAGTTGCGGCTGACATCGGCGGTGATGGCAAAAGGCGCGTTGGGGGAGGTTCCATAGACCTCAAACCCCGGGGCGATTTCGCTGACGTGATCGCCGTGGGACATCCACACCTGTTCGCGGTCCGCATCATCGGTGAACCAGCCGTCCAGCAGGGGCAGGCGATCCACCGTGGGGGTCACATAGGCTCGACCGAATTCAGCGGTGCCGTGGCCGCTTTCCACCTTGCCGCCCAGCTGGTGCATCATGACCTGCTGGCCATAGCAGATGCCCAGGATCGGAACGCCCAGATCAAAGATCTCCTGCGGGGCGCGCGGGCTGCCCTCGCGGGTGACGCTGTCAGGGCCCCCAGAGAAGATCACCGCCTTGGGCGCCATGTTGCGCACAAAGTCCATGGTGACGTTCTGATAGGGGTGGATTTCACAGTAGACATTCAGCTCGCGCAGGCGGCGCGCAATAAGCTGCGTGACCTGGCTGCCGAAGTCGATGATCAAAAGGCGGTCGTGGGATGTCTGGCTCATGACGCGCTCTTAAATCGCGCGCGCGCGTTCGGCAAGAGCAAGCTCGGGTGCCGGGGGCCGCAGTTGGCCGATTTCTGGTCGCTTTGGAGATAGAGCGATCCGTCTCTCCGGTCGTCCCCTGTTGCGATGTGGGAAACAACAGGAGAACAGACATGCCAATCGCCATAGAGGTCGCCGCGCTGAATCTGTCGCTGGCGCTGTTCTGCGGGGCCTTGATTGGGTCGGAACGGCAGGTGCGTCAGCGCATGGCCGGATTGCGGACCAACGCGCTGGTGGCCCTGAGCGCGGCCAGCTTCGTGGTGTTTTCCGCCCTGTTCCCCAATGAGGTCAGCCCCACACGCGTGGCCGCGCAGGTGGTGTCGGGCATCGGCTTTCTGGGCGCGGGCATCATCTTTCGCCACGGGTTCACGATTCACGGCCTGAACACCGCCGCGACGCTGTGGTGTTCGGCGGCGGTAGGGCTGATGGCCGGGGCGGGGGCACCAGCCTTTGCGCTGATGTTGACGGGGCTGATCATCTTCGTGAACCTGGGACTGCGCCCGCTGGTGAAATGGCTCAAGCGCAAGACGCGTGCGGGCGTGCCGCTGAGCCAGGAATTCCGCATCGTGCTGGCCTGCCGCCCGGAAAACCAGATCGAGGTGCGCGCCGGCACCTTGCGGGTTCTGCAGCAGGAGCATGTGCGCATCGTCGGCTTTGAACGGCTGGAGGTGGCGGACAACGGATTGCAGAAGATGGAAATCATCGTCTCGGTCGAAGACCAGCCGGATGAGGTGATGCACAAGCTTGTCGCGCCGTTGCTGCTGGAGCCGGGGATCGAAGCAGTGGAATGGGAAATCGCGCCGGAAAGCTGACGGTGATGCCGGTTTCCGGCGCAGATTCCGGGTAAATCGGGTCTCACATGTCGCTTTTCTTCTCCATAGGCCGTTATCCTTCGTCCGTGGGGCGATATCTGACCGCTAAACAAGAGGAGAGTGAATTCTTCCTACATGAGGAGCTATCATGGCTGAAGCAGCATCGCGTCGCCGTGGGCGTGGAGGGGGCGGAGCCGCCCGACGTGCCGAACGCAGCAGCGTTTCTTTCGAGACCGCCAAATACATTGAGCGGAATATCCCGAATTTCGAGATCCTGAACGAGGAAGCGCTCGAAATCATCGAAGCCAACGCGGAAACCGTTCTGGCCGAAGTCGGTGTGAACTTCGTCAACAACCCCGCCGCGCTGGAGCGATGGAAAGACGCCGGTGCCGAGGTTGAAGGCGAGCGCGTTCGCATTCCGCGTGGTCTGGCACGCAAGCTGTGCTCGACCGCCCCGTCGGAATTCACCCAACACGCGCGCAACCCCGAGAAATCGGTGGTGATCGGCGGCAAGAACCTGGTTCTGGCCCCGGTTTACGGCCCTCCGTTCGTGCGTGACCGCAACGGCGGCCGTCGCTATGCGACCATGGACGATTTCAACAAGTTCGTGAAACTGGCCTATATGTCCAAGTGGCTGCACCACTCGGGCGGGACCGTCTGCGAGCCGACCGATATCCCGGTGAACAAGCGTCACCTGGACATGCTGATGGCGCATATGACGCTGAGCGACAAACCCTTCATGGGGTCCGTGACCGAGCCGGTGCGCGCACAGGATTCGGTTGAAATGGCGGGCATCCTGTTCGGTCAGGACTTTGTCCAGAACAACACCGTCATGACCTCGCTGACCAACATCAACTCGCCGATGACCTTCGATGACGTGATGATGGGCGCTCTGGAAGTCTATGCTGCCAACAATCAGGCTTGCATCATCTCGCCCTTCATCGTTGGCGGTGCCATGGCTCCGGTGTCGGTGGCAGGGACGCTGACCCAGGTTCTGGCCGAAGTTCTGGCCGGTGTCGCCTACAGCCAGCTGGTACGCCCGGGCGCGCCTGCGATCTTTGGTGCCTTCGTGTCCTCGATCGACATGAACTCCGGTGCGCCGACCTTCGGCACGCCCGAAGCATCGCTGGTCACCTATGGCGCAGGTCAGCTGGCCCGCCGTCTGAACCTGCCGTTCCGTTCGTCGGGATCGTTCTGCGGATCGAAACTGCCGGACGCGCAAGCGGCCTATGAAACCGCCAACTCCCTGAACATGGGTCTGATGGCTGGCGTCAACTTCATGCTGCACTCCTGCGGTTGGCTGGAAGGCGGTCTGGTTGCGGATTTCGAAAAATTCGTGATGGACGCGGACCAGCTGGGCGTTCTGCACGGTCTGGCCAAAGGCATTCCGACCGACATCAACGCACAGGCGATGGACGCCATCCGCGAGGTTGGACCCGGCGGTCACTACCTGGGCTGTGCCCACACGCAGGCGAACTTCAAGACCGCGTTCTGGAAGTCCGACTTGCTGGACTACAAGCCGTTCGAGACCTGGGAAGAAGAAGGCGCGCGCGACACCTATGCGCTGGCCTCCAACCGGGTGGAAACGCTGCTGGCCCAGTACCAGAAGCCCGCGATCGACCCGGCCGTCGAAGAGGCGCTGAACGCCTATGTGGCTGAAAAGAAAGCGTCTATGCCCGACGCCTTCATGTAAGGATCAGGTTGAGGCGCGGCTGGCCTGATACAGCTGCGCCTCACCGACAAGCGCGATGAGCACATCCAGGTGACGAGGCAGGGAATATCCTGCGTCGTCACTTTTTCTTTGGGCATTCATCTCCCGCTCCATCTCGATCAGCTGGACCAGCGCCGCGGCCGGGCCGGGCAGGGTGCGATAGCCGATCAACCGTGGCAGATGGCAGTTCCGGCGGTACTCTGCCGCCCCCAATCGCGCGGCCCGGATCAGCAGCCGCGGACGCCGCAGCGACGATAGCATGGTGAACAGATCTTGCATGATGTGACCCTTTCCTGAGGTTCGCTCAGAGCATTGCACAACCTAAGCGGGTGTTGCGAACTGGCGTCACACTGCGTTCTTAATCTTCATTATCGTTTATTATTTGGAAACAATGATTGTTTCAGCGTCGAAGATTAACGCACCACATGTCTCGACAACCCTTGGGTGAGGCGCGTTGCTCGGGCTGGTGCGTTCTGGAACCTGTGAATTATGTAGGGGGACCTGAACATGGACAAACAACCGGGAAATCTGCTGCCGGATTGGGTCCCGGAGGGGGTGAACCGTTATCTGGAGCATACGGAAACCGGCCGATCGATCCGCGATCTGGCTCGGGGGGCCGGGTGCCATGCCTCCACGATCCTGCGCCAGATCCGCAAGGTGGAGGGGCTGCGGGATGATCCGCTGGTGGACCTGACCCTGTCGGCACTGGCGATCCTGTTCGTGTCGCCTTCTGGCGTCAAGGATCCATCCCCTGCCGATCTGCCGGATCTGCCGGACACGGAGAGCTTGGAGCGCGAGGCCGTCCGCGTCATGCGGCGTCTGTGTGAAACCGGGGCGCTCCTGGCCTTTGCCGAGGAGATGCCCAAGGCGGTGGTGGTGCGCGACGGGGCGAACGGGGCCTCGACCCGGACGGCGGTGGTGGAACGGATGGAGGCGGGGGCGATGGCGCTGACGGGCTGGATTGCCCGCACCTCTGGCGGGCGCATCAACCGCTATCATATCACCACGGCGGGGCGCGCGGCGCTGGGGCAGATGCTGGCGCGGCAGGAAAACACCGCCCGACGTCTGAATGAAACCGGCTTTGCCGAAGCGCAGCTGCCGTTCAGCGGGCCGTCCGCAGTCCGGGAACAGGGCGCCATGGGGCAGGGGGGCGACATCCCCCGCCGTCGTATGCGCTACAGCATGGCAGAAAGCCCGCTGATCGCGCTTGCCCGGCGCAAGGACCGGGATGGGAACCTGTTTCTGTCGGATGAGCTGGTGCGCGCGGGGGAGCGTCTGCGCGAAGATTTCGAGCTGGCGCAGATCGATGAGCCCGGCTCACAGCGTCTGACGATCGGATCTGCGACCGTTCGGTATTGTGAAACCCCGCGGCGGTCAAAGCCGGGAACCGGTGTGGCGCGGGAACGTGTGCAGCGCGCATTGGAGGACCTGGGGCCGGGACTGGGCGATGTGGCGCTGCGGTGCTGCTGTTTTCTGGAGGGGCTGGAAACTGCCGAGCGTCAGATGGGCTGGTCGGCCAGATCCGGCAAGATCGTGCTGCGGATCGCATTACAGCGGCTGCACCGCCATTATGAAGAGCTTTCGGCCCGCGACCAGATGATCGGCTGAGGCCGCGGCGCAGGGTGCCGAGGGCCCCCGCCAAAGAAAAGGGCCCGCCAGATGGCGAGCCCCGAAATCACATATCCGATACGGATCACGCAGCCGCTTCGGCGTTTTTGGCTTTCAGCCACGCCAGAACGGTCTCGGGCGAGGATTCGCCATAGGGATCTTCGCCGTGGTTGTCTTCCAGGCCCGGCTCTTCGAACCAGCCTTCGACCACACCGTCGTTCACGACGGCGGCATAACGCCAGGAGCGCTGACCGAAGCCCAGGTTGTCCTTGGCAACCAGCATGCCCATCTTGCGGGTGAATTCGCCCGAACCATCGGGGATCACGCCCACGTTTTCCAGGTCCTGCGCTTCGGCCCATTTGTTCATGACGAAGCTGTCGTTGACCGACATGCAGTAGATGGCGTCAACGCCTTCAGCCTGGAAATCGGCAAAGCCTTTTTCGAAGCCGGGCAGCTGGTAGGTCGAGCAGGTGGGGGTGAAGGCGCCGGGCAGCGAGAACAGCACAACGCGCTTGCCTGCAAAATAGTCGGCGGTGGTCTTGTCTTCCCAGCGGAACGGGTTCGGTCCTTCGATGGACTCGTCGCGCACGCGGGTTTTGAAGGTCACGTTGGGCAGAGTGACGCCAGCTTTCATCTTCGTCTCCTGAACTCTGAATTGCGGATTCGAAAGCTGATTTAAAACGATTCTAATCTGCCTTCAACGATTCAAATCAACACTTCTGTTTTTCACGTGTTTACGAAGTGAAGAGGGCTGAAAGCGACATTTTTTCGCGCCGGTCGCTGTGATCCGGAAAACGCGCTAAATCCTTGTTTCAGATAGGGAAGCACGCGTTTGGCGGAGGTTTGCCATGCCTCAGGGGCATAGCAGGGTCCCGCTTGTTGCAGTGACGCGGCGGTACTATGATGTTAAGGCGAATGGAACTTTGCGTCAGCATATTGGACAGACAATGCGTGATCTGAAAATCCCCGAGCAGCGCCACCCCGAAAAGGCGCACCGCCCGGACAATGCCCAACCCAAGAAACCCAGCTGGATCCGCGTCAAGGCGCCCGGGGGCAAGGGCTATGCCGACACGCACAAGATCATGCGCGAAAACAATCTGGTCACCGTCTGCGAAGAGGCCGGTTGCCCGAATGTGGGTGAATGCTGGACCCAGGGCCACGCCACCATGATGATCATGGGGGAAATCTGTACCCGCGGGTGCACCTTCTGCAACATCGCCACCGGCAAGCCCGACGCGCTGGATGCCTTTGAACCGGGCCGCGTCGCCCATGCGGTGGAAAAGCTGGGGCTGAACCACGTTGTGATCACCAGCGTCGACCGCGATGATCTGGAAGATGGCGGGGCCGAGCATTTCGCCCAGACTATCCGCGCCGTGCGGCACCGGTCGCCCAGCACCACGATCGAAATCCTGACGCCCGACTTCCTGAAATGCGATCCGTCGGTTCTGGAAACCGTGGTTGAGGCGCGGCCGGATGTGTTCAACCACAATCTGGAAACGGTGCCGGGCCTCTATCCCACCGTGCGGCCGGGCGCGCGCTATTTCCACTCGCTGCGTCTGCTGCAGCGGGTCAAGGAACTGGATCCGCTGATCTTTACCAAGTCGGGCATCATGGTCGGCCTGGGCGAAGACGAACAGGCAGTGAAACAGGTCATGGATGACATGCGGGCCGCCGACGTGGATTTCCTGACCATCGGTCAGTATCTGCAACCCACGCCGAAGCACCACGCGGTGGAACGTTTCGTGACGCCCGAAGAATTCGCCAGCTATGAGAAAGCCGCCTATGGCAAGGGCTTCCTGATGGTGTCTGCAACGCCGCTGACGCGCTCGTCCTATCATGCCGGTGACGACTTTGCACAGCTGCGCAGCGCGCGTCAGAAAAAGCTTGGCAGTGTATGACGCAAGACCTGTTGGTGCAGTTGCGCCATGACTTGCACAAGATCCCGGAAGTCTCTGGAGAAGAACAGGAAACCGCCGCCTTCGTGTGTCGGTTTCTTGCGGCATATTCCCCTGATGAGTTGATCACCGGGCTGGGGGGGCATGGTGTTGCTGCGGTGTTTGACGGGCGTACTCCGGGACCCACCGTACTGATCCGATGTGAGCTGGACGGGCTGCCGATCGAAGAACAGTCCGATGTGTCATACCGTTCGCAACGCGCGGGGCGCGGGCATCTTTGTGGTCATGACGGGCATATGGCGATGGTCGCCGGACTGGCGATGGAGTTGCACGACAACCGTCCCGCTGCGGGCCGTGTGGTGCTGCTCTTCCAACCGGCAGAGGAAACCGGCAAGGGCGCGCCGGCGGTGATCGCCGATCCCCGGTTTGAACAGATTGAGCCGGATTTCGCTTTCTCGCTGCACAATCTGCCGGGGCTGCCGATCGGGGAGGTGGCGCTTTGTCTGGGGCCCGCCAACTGCGCGTCACGGGGGATGCGGATCCGTTTGCAGGGGCGCACCTCTCATGCCGCCGCTCCGCAGGACGGCGTGTCCCCGGCCGGGGCAATCGTGACCCTGCTTCCCGCGCTGGTCGCGCTGGCCAACGCGGGTGAGCTGGGACCGGAATTTGCGCTGGTGACCGTGACCCACGTCCGGCTGGGCGAGGCAACGTTCGGCATTGCACCGGGTGAGGCAGAGATCTGGGTCACGCTGCGCACAGTGACGGATGCGCGGATGACCCAGCTGATCCAAGACGCCGAGGCGCTTGTCACACGGGCCTGCGCGGCTGAAGGGCTGGTGCAGGACATCGCCTATGACGATGTGTTTGACGCCTGCACGAACCATCCCGACGCCTCTGCCCGGATCGAAGCGGCCTGCGGGTCACTGGATCTGCGCTGTCACTTGCAACAGGCGCCACAGCGCTGGTCCGAGGATTTTGGCCAGTTCGGCAAACAGGCCAAGGCCGCGATGTTCTGGCTGGGATCGGGGGAGGATCAGCCGCAGCTGCACAATCCCGACTTCGACTTTCCCGATGCCGCCTTGCCCGTGGGCCTGTCGGTGTTTCGGCGGATTGTCGAGGATCTGACCTCTGGCCGTGACGGCGGGAATATCCCGGCGTTCTGATCCGGCTCCTGCAAAACGTCAGGGACGGATCTCAGGGTCGGATCGACGGGCGCAGCCTGTGGGAGTCCGTGGTGGCCCATTCCGGCCACCAGCCCATCGCTTCCAGGCCCACGATCACCGCACAGACCGCAACAACCGCGAAGACCAGCTTGACCCGCCCGGCAGAGGGCGGATTGCGGACCCATTGAGACATGCGAAACAGCCAGTGCAGGTTCATTTCGGCTCCTATGCGTCCTCGACGAAACGCACTTTGCCGATAAAGGGCAGGTTGCGGTTGCGTTGTGCAAAGTCGATGCCATAGCCCACGACAAATTCATCAGGGATTTCAAACCCGATCCAGTCCGAGCGGAAATCGACCTCGCGCCGGGACGGTTTGTCCAGCAGCGCGATGGATTTCAGCCGCGCGGGCTTGCGGCTGCGCAGCAGCTTGGTCACGTGGTTCAGCGTGTGGCCGGTGTCCACGATGTCTTCCACGACCAATACGTCACGCCCTTCGATTGCGCCACGCAAGTCCTTGAGAATACGCACTTCCCGGCTGCTCTCCATGGCGTCGCCGTATGAGGACGCTTCCAGGAAATCCACCTCGATCGGCAGATCCAGTTCGCGCACCAGATCGGCGATGAAGACGAAACTGCCGCGCAGAAGCCCCACCACAACC
>JALEGX010000098.1 GCA_022763485.1 Paracoccaceae bacterium
CGAATGGCCGCCCAGATCACTCAATCCGAGGTCCGGGAGCTGTTCGAGGAGCAGATCGAATGGGTATCCGACTGCGCCTGGTCCAAGCGCAACCGCCGGGTGATTGCCCGCACGCAGGAACGACTGGGGGCGATCACGCTGGAAGATCGGATCTGGAAAGACGTGCCCGACGATGAGGTCGCCCATGCGATGCTGGACGGGGTTCGCGATCTGGGCCTGCGCCTTGCCGGGGCGGCCGCCCGTCTGTCGGCGCGGGTCGAACTGGCCCGGGCCGAGGGCCATCCGCTGCCGGACTTTTCGCCCCAAGGGCTGCTGGCCCGGCTTGAGGACTGGCTGCTACCGATGCTGTCAGGCGTGCGCTCGGCCGACGACTGGAAACGGTTTGACCTGCTGCCCCCACTTCGGGCGGCGCTGGATTGGGAGCAGACGCAGCTGATTGATCGGATCGCACCGGGCAGCTTCGTGACGCCGCTGGGCCGGAAGATCCCGATCGACTATGCGGGTGATGGTCCGGAAATCGCGGTCCGCCTGCAGGAACTGTTTGGCGTGACGCAGCATCCCTGCTCTGCCGGTGTACCGCTGAAGATCACCCTGCTGTCTCCGGCGCAGCGTCCGATCCAGATCACCCGCGATCTGCCGGGGTTCTGGTCTGGGTCCTATTCGGATGTGCGCAAGGACATGCGCGCGCAATACCCCAAGCACCCCTGGCCCGAAGACCCGACCGAGGCCGACCCCACGCTGCGTGCCAAGCGGCGTAAATGACTCGGTCCATCACCCGGCGCAACCGCAGCGCGCCACAGGCGCGCTGCCGGGCCCAACGGGTGGCCTGATCCCCAAAGGGGATCGGGATCGACCGGCGGGAGCGCCCGCCGGGTCAGCGGCGCAACGACGGCAGGCCGATGCCCGTGGCCTCAAACCCACCATCCGCGGCCAGGACCTGCCCGGTGATGAAACTGGCCTTGTCACTCAGCAGGAAGGTCACGGCAGCGGCGATTTCCGCCTCGCTGCCATAGCGGTTCAGCGGCAGCGCATCATGATAAGCGTCGATGATGTCCTGGGTGTGCACCGCCATCGCCAGCTTGGTCGCCACCGGTCCCGGGGCCACCGCGTTGACCCGGATGCCAAGCTCCCCCAGTTCGACCGCCTGCTGCAGGGTCAGCTGCGCCAGCGCCGCCTTGGAGGTCCCATAAGCCACCCGCAGCGTGCTGGCCCGCAGGCCCGAAATGGAGGTGATGTTGACCACCGCCCCACCGCCCTCTGCCGCCAGCAGATCGGTAAAGCCCTGCACCATAAGGAAGGGACCATCCAGGTTTGTCTCCATGACCCGGCGCCAGCGATCGAATCCGGTTTCCCGGATTGGTCCGAAATCGGCAACACCGGCATTGTTCACCAGCCCGTCCAGGCGACCATAGGTCCGTTCGATCTCACTCACGCTGCGCGCCACGTCTTCTGGCCGCGATACATCCGCATCAATGGCAAGCACATTGCCCAACTCTGCCGCGGCGGCCTGCAACGCCTCACTGTCGCGATCCAGAATGGCCACCTGCCACCCCATGTCCAAAAGCTCGCGTGCGGTCGCCAGACCGATGCCCCGGGCCGCGCCCGTTACCAAAGCCGCTTTCATGCTCATCTTCCGTTTCCTGCCTTATCCCCATTCGCCATTGTGGCGTCCGGGCAAATCTGTCCGCTCGAACCCATGCGCGCCGAACACATCCCGCTGCGCCTGGATCATGTTGCTGCTGCCCCGCGCGCGGCGCAGGCTGTCATACCAGGTCAGCGCGGCAGCCAGCGCCGGCAGGGGTTGGCCGATCTGCACCGCCACGCCCACCACCTGACGCAGGGCGGGCACGGTCTGCTCCAGGACGGCAAGCATTTGCGGGGCCAGCACCAGCGGCGTTTCATCCGGCAGCGTTTTCAACGCCTCCGCCACCCCGCTCAACAGGTCGGACCGCAGAATGCAGCCCGCGCGCCAGATCTCGGCCACACGGGCCAGGTCCAAAGACCAGCCATACTCCCGCGACGCCGCCGCGAGCAGGTCAAATCCCTGCGCATGCGACAGGATCCGCCCCGCCAGAAGCGCCTGTTCCAGCGTCTGAACCCCGGGCAGCCCTGCCACGACATTGGCTCCCGGCAGAAGCGCCTCGGCCCGGGCGCGCAGGTCGCGATCCGCAGACCAGGACCGCGCCGCCACCGCAGCTTCGATCGTGCTGGCGGACAAGCCCAGCTTCTGCGCCTCGATCACCGTCCAACGCCCCGTGCCTTTCTGACCGGCCGTATCCACGATCAGGTCGATCAATGGCTGACCGCTGTCGGGCTCTTTGGTGTCCAGCGCGATCACGCTCACATCGATCAGGAAGGACGCCAGCGGCCCCTTGCTCCAGTCGCGAAACAGATCGGCAATCCGACCCGCGTCCCAGCCTCCCGCATCCCTGAGCAGCCCATAAAGCTCGGCGATCATCTGCATGTCGGCATATTCGATGCCGTTGTGAACGGTCTTGACGAAATGTCCGGCCCCGTCCGGGCCCAGATGGGCCACGCAGGCATCGCCTTCATAGCGCGCGGCGATGGCGGTCAGGATCGGCTCCAGACGGGTCCAGCTGTCTGCCGTGCCACCAAACATCATCGACGGGCCATGGCGCGCGCCCCGCGCCCCGCCCGAGACGCCCAGCCCGACATAGGCGATGCCCGCCGCCTCGAACCGTTCGGCCCGGCGCACCGTGTCATTGAAGTCCGCATTGCCCGCGTCAACCACCAGATCGCCGGGCTCCAGAAGCGGCGCGACCTGATCCAGCATCGCTTCCAGCGGCGCACCTGAGGGGATCATGAACAAAACGGTACGCGGCCGGGCCAGCCGGGCAACGAAGCTTTCCAGATCATAGCAGGGCAGCAGGTTCTCTCCCAGGTGGCTGGCCCCTTCGACAAACGGGTCGATCCAGTCGGTTTCCCGGTTCGCAACGGCGGTCACAAATCCGTGTTCGGCGATGTTCAACGCCAGGGCACGCCCCATTGTCCCCAGGCCATAGATGCCGATTTCCGCCTGTTTCATTCCGAACCCCTCTGTTTTTGCACCAAAACCGCACCCTTCTGTCCGCATTTTCCGGCCAGAACCGGAAACTTGTTTCTAAAATCCATCATAGTGCTTGGCAGACCAGTTCACAGTATGTATATACATTCAGTTAATCAAACCGGGAAACGTTGCAAGCCCACCACGCTGCGGCGGACAATCGGACGAAACAGGCAGACAATGGTCAGACTTATTGAACACGCATGGGAAGAAGTGCTCAAGCCACTTCTCTTCCGCCCCAGCCGGGTACAGGTTGCAGCGCTCTGCTGCAAGCGCACCAGTACCGGTCTGGACGTGTTGATGGTGACCAGCCGTGGCACCGGTCGCTGGATCATCCCGAAAGGCTGGCCGATCCGCGGCAAGGATGGCAAGCAGAGCGCGCTTCAGGAAGCTTGGGAAGAGGCCGGGGTCAGAACCGGCCACGCCAGCGCCGAACCGATCGGCACCTTCAGCTATGAAAAAGAGCTGAAGTCGGGCCTGCCGGTAGCGGTGGAAACCTTTGTTTATGCCATCGATGACGTGGAGCTGTCCGAAAGCTACCCCGAAGCACACCAGCGCCGTCGGAAATGGGTCAAGGCGTCTGACGCTGCAAACATGGTTCGCGAACCCGGGCTGCAGTCGATACTGCGTCAATTGTAACACTTATACGACAGTTATGTAACAAGCTGTCTTGCCCCGGCGGACGGGCTCGCATAGGGCGAGCGCGATTTATGTTTGTCAGGGAACAACCAAAGTGAGCACTCCCCACAAAGACGCGGACCACCTGGAAACGCTGGACCGGGACCTGCACCGTATTTCTCATCTGGAGTCGGCGGGTCACTATATCGCGCGCCCCATGGTCGCCCCGGGCATCGCGCTGGTGTTCATGGTGATCGCAGGTCTGGGTGCGGCGCTGCTGTTCGATCCTGATCAGACCAACCTGATCGTGGTGGCAGCGGCCGTCTTTGGGGCCTATATGGCGATCAACATCGGTGCCAACGATGTGGCCAACAACATGGGTCCCGCCGTGGGGGCCAATGCGCTGACCATGGGCGGGGCGATCCTGATCGCCGCGATCTTTGAAAGCGCGGGCGCCCTGCTGGCCGGTGGCGATGTGGTCTCGACCATCTCCAAGGGCATCATCGATCCCTCCGGCATTGCCGACGCCCAGATCTTTGTCTGGGCGATGATGGCTGCGCTGATCTCGTCCGCGCTCTGGGTCAACCTGGCCACCTGGATCGGCGCACCGGTTTCGACCACGCATTCGGTGGTTGGCGGCGTGATGGGCGCCGGCATCGCCGCGGCAGGCTTTGCCGCAGTGAACTGGCCCACCATGAGCAAGATCGCTGCCAGCTGGGTGATTTCGCCGGTTCTGGGCGGCGTGATTGCCGCCGCCTTCCTGGCCTTCATCAAGTCCCGGATCATCTATCAGGACGACAAGATCGCCGCCGCGCGGCGCTGGGTGCCCGTTCTGGTCGGTATCATGTCCGCCGCCTTCGCCGCCTATCTGGCGCTGAAGGGGCTGAAGCGCATCGTCAAGATCGACATCCAGACCGCGTTGCTGATCGGCCTGGCAGCGGGTGTGCTGACCTATTTCATCACCTCGCCCCTGATCCGGCGCCAGTCGGAAGGGCTGGAGAACCGCAACAAATCGCTCAAGACGCTGTTTGCGCTGCCGCTGGTCTTCTCTGCTGCGCTGCTGTCTTTTGCCCATGGCGCCAATGACGTGGCCAACGCCGTCGGCCCGCTGGCTGCGATCGTGCATGCGTCGGAATTCGGGAACTTTGCAGCCAAGGTGGCAATCCCCAGCTGGGTGATGATCATCGGGGCCTTCGGCATCTCCTTTGGTCTGTTCCTGTTCGGCCCCAAGCTGATCCGCATGGTTGGCAGCCAGATCACCAAGCTGAACCCGATGCGCGCCTATTGCGTGGCCCTGTCGGCCGCTCTGACGGTGATCGTGGCCAGCTGGCTGGGTCTGCCCGTGTCCTCCACCCATATCGCGGTGGGCGGCGTCTTCGGCGTCGGCTTCTTCCGCGAATGGGATGCGGAACGCCGCCTGCGCAAGTCCGCCCAGGGCCGCGCGATCGAGCGCCGCATTGCCCCCGAGGAACGCCGCCGCCGCAAGCTGGTCCGCCGGTCACATTTCCTGACCATCATTGCCGCCTGGGTGATCACCGTCCCTGCTGCGGCGCTTCTGTCGGCCGTGATCTTCCTGGCCTTGAACGCGGTGGTGGGCTGAACCGGCCCCTGATCAGCAGGTATCCAGACACCAAAAGACCCCCGCAGATCCTGCGGGGGTCTTTTCCATTGGTCCTCTGGCCTTTGCCCTGGCCCAAGACCGGCGCGGCGCGATGGGCATCACGCGCCCAGGCACCACCGCATGATGGCCTTCTGCGCATGCAGACGGTTTTCCGCCTCATCAAAGATCACCGATTGGGGACCGTCCATCACGGCCGAGGTCACTTCCTCTTCCCGGTGCGCCGGCAGGCAGTGCATGAACAGCGCGTCATCCTTGGCATGGGACATCAGGTGATCATTGACTTGATACGGGCGCAGCATGTTATGGCGGCGCTCTTTCGAAGACTGGCTGTCATGCATCGACACCCAGGTGTCCGCAACGATCAGATCGGCGCCCTCGACCGCCTTGAACGGGTCACGCTCTACCTGGATGGTTGAGCCCTTGGAGCGGGCAAAGCCCATGAATTCCTCTTCCGGATCCAGCTGCGCCGGGCCGGTGAAGGTCATGTCAAAGCCGAATTGCCCAGCGGCGTGCAGAAAGGAGGCGCAGACATTGTTGCCGTCGCCGGTCCAGACCACCTTCTTGCCCTTGATCGGGCCACGGTGCTCTTCATAGGTCAATACGTCCGCCATGATCTGGCAGGGATGGGTGCGGTCCGTCAGGCCGTTGATCACCGGAACATCGGCATATTCCGCCATCTCGGTCAGCACTGTTTCGTCGAAGGTGCGGATCATGATCATGTCGACGTAGCGGCTGAGCACGCGGGCGGTGTCGGCGATGGTTTCGCCGTGGCCCAGCTGCATGTCCTTGCCCGAAAGCACCATGGTCTGCCCGCCCATCTGACGCACACCTACGTCGAAGGAGACGCGGGTCCGGGTCGAGGGCTTTTCGAAGATCAGGGCGACCATCCGGTCTTTCAGCGGCAGCTCATCATCCAGCGCCGCCTTGGGACGGCCCAGGCGCGCCTGTTTGGTGGCGCTGGCCTGATCGATGATCTTGCGCAGTTCGGCGGGGTCGGTTTTGTGAATATCCAGAAAGTGGTTCATGTCTGTGTCGCTTTTGGCTGGCGAAGGCCGGGGGCGCTGCCCCCAGACCCCCGGAGTATTTGGAACGAGAAGAAGATCAGGCGCTTTCGACTTGCGTTGCGGCCTGGTCGAGACGGGTGACGGCCTCAGCGATGTCTTCATTCGTGAGGGTGAGTGGCGGCAGCAGGCGGATCACATTGTCCGCGGCGGGAACGGTGATGACCTGGTTGTCATAGCCTGCATTGACCACGTCGATATTGGCCGCCTTGCATTTGAGGCCCAGCATCAGCCCGGATCCGCGCACCTCTTCGAACACTTCGGGGTGTTCCGCGATCAGCCCTTCCAGCTTCTGACGCAACAGGCCCGCCTTGCGGTTCACCTCGGCCAGGAAGTCGGGGTCGGCCACGTGGTCCATCACCGCGCAGCCCACGGCGCAGCCCAGCGGGTTGCCGCCATAGGTGGAGCCATGGGTGCCCGCGGTCATGCCGCTGGCGGCCTCTTCGGTGGCCAGCACCGCGCCCAGCGGGAAGCCGCCGCCGATGCCCTTGGCCACCATCATGATGTCGGGCGTGATGCCCGCCCATTCATGGGCAAACAGCTTGCCGGTCCGGCCGACGCCGCATTGCACCTCATCCAGGATCAGCAGCAGGCCATTGTCGTCACAGATCTGGCGCAGGGCCTTGAGTTCAGCGTCAGGCACCGGGCGAATGCCGCCCTCCCCCTGCACGGGTTCGATCATGATCGCCGCGGTCTTGTCGGAGATCGCATTGGTCACACCATCCAGATCCCCGAAGGTCAGATGCACGAAGCCACCCAGCAGCGGGCCAAAGCCTTTGGTCATCTTCTCGGACCCGGCGGCGGCGATGCCCGCCGACGACCGGCCATGGAAAGAGCCGTCAAAGGTGATGATCTCAACCTTCTCAGCCTCCCCCTTCTCATAGAAGTACTTCCGCGCCATCTTGACCGCCAGCTCGCAGGCTTCGGTGCCCGAGTTGGTGAAGAACACGGTGTCGGCAAAAGTGTTGCCCACCAGCTTGTCGGCCAGCGCCTGCTGCTGCGGGATCTCATAGAGGTTCGACACATGCCAGAGGTTGGAGGCCTGATTGGTCAGCGCCTGCACCAGCGCCGGGTGCGCATGTCCCAGCGCATTCACGGCAATGCCCGATCCCAGATCCAGGAAACGTCGGCCGTCGGCCTCGATCAGCCAGGCCCCTTCGCCTTTGACGAAGCTGAGCGGCGCACGGTTATAGGTCGGCAGAACGGACGGGATCATCAGGATCATCCTTTTTTGCAATATCGAGCTTCAGTGAGTGCAACACCTGAAGGCTCTGGTCAACGATGTAGAGAGAGGGCGCGCCAATTTGTGGCGCAAAAGATCAAAGGGCCGATTACGCTTGGAAGCGTCGGCGTCGCAATGCAGTGATATGAGTGCGTTTGATCATGGCCGCCCGTTTAGGGCAGCCATGGGAAAAAGGAAAGGGAAAAGTTACAGCAGCAGATCGCCATCGGCAAAGCGCAGGATTTCCACCTGGCCGATCAGGTCGGTGCCACCGCTGCCTGCCAGATCAGTGACCCAGGTGGCCGCGCCGTCCTGACGGATCTGATAGTCCGCCTGGTTACCCGCATAGAGCACCACGTCCTGACCAAAGCCGCCCAGCAGATAATCGTCACCGCCATTGCCGATCAGCGTATCATCGCCCGCGCCGCCCCGCAGCTTGTTGGCCCCATGATCGCCCCAGATAATGTCATCATGGAAGCTGCCAACCACATCTTCAAAACCCATCAAACTGTCGCCCTGCGCCTCTCCGGCAAAACCGGTGCCGCGGAAGAGAGAGACCGAGACGCCACTTTCCGCAAAGACGTAGCTGAGCGTGTCGCGCCCAGCACCGCCGTCATAGCGGTCCGCCGCCACACCCCGTCCAAAGATCGTATCGTTGCCGCCCAAACCGCGCAGCCATTCGCTGGGCTCGCCCCCCACCAGAATATCCCGATGTGCAGTCCCGGTGACGTTTTCAATCGCTTGCATCGTCATGTCGAAGGGCGCGCTGGTAATACGGCTTGCCGCCTGGCCCGTTCCGAGATTGACATACATCCCGGAATCCAGCGCCGCGAAAGACATCATGTCCCTGCCCGTTCCCCCGTCGATCGAGATCATCCCATCCTGCCAGTTCTGCGGCAGCGTCAACCAGTCGGCACCATCGGTTCCTGCAACACTGGCTTGCCGGAACCCCGTTGCCGCACCAAAAATGACATAGCTTTCACCTGCATCACGCATACCGTCTGGATCTGCGCCGTTCGCACCGACGACCAGGTCGTCATAGCCATCGCCATTCACGTCTCCCGCCGAGGCTACCGAGATGCCGCTTTGATCGTATGGGTCTATTCCATCCAACCGATATCCGTTCAGTCCATTCAGGTCGGACAAAGACAACGTGGGGGGGAACCCCGCATCTGATCCGAAAACAACATAGCTTTGGCCGGCAATTTGCCCCCCATGCGGAACTGCAAGGACTATCCCAACAATCAGATCAGCAAGCCCGTCACCATTGACGTCACCCGCAGAAGAAACCGACCAGCCGAGCAGCCCGGCCGTATCGGTGCCAAACAGATGGAACCCGTTCTGTCCATTCAGGTCAGCCAGAGACATGCTGGCCGGAAATCCAGCGCCAGAACCAAAAACCACATAGCTTTCGCCTCCGCGCCCCGTACCGTTCGAAGTCGCGGGGTACGCGCCGACGATCACGTCGTCAAACCCATCCCCATTCACGTCTCCGGCCGGGGCAACGGCTACGCCGCTACGATGGTTTGCATCAATGCCCTCCAGACGAAACCCGTTCTGGCCGTTCAGGTCGGACAAAGACAAGCTGGCTGCAAAGCCATCACCCGATCCAAAAACCACATAGCTTTCGCCTGCCAGGAACGCACCGTTTGGAGCAGCCCCCCAGGCCCCGACAATCACATCATCAAACCCATCGCCATTCACGTCTCCGGCTGAGGCAACAAATCTGCCGCTCCCATCTCCTGAAGCAATACCGTCCAAACGAAACCCGTTGTGACCATCCAGATCAGCCAAGGACAAACTGGCCGGAAATCCAGCACCAGATCCAAAAACCACATAGCTCTCGCCTGCCTCGGACGCACCATTCGGGTCCGCCCGGAACGCGCCAATGATCACGTCGTCATAGCCGTCCCCGTTCACGTCTCCGGCTGCCGCGACACGCAAGCCGCTTAGGTCACCAGCATTAACGCCTTCCAGACGGAACCCGTTTTGGCCATTCAGATCGGCCAAAGACAAACGGGCGTCAAATCCAGTGCCAGATCCAAAAAACACATAGCTTTCGCCTGCCTGGGACGCGCCGGTTGGATCCGCCCCGTCTGCGCCAATGATCACATCGTCATAACCATCCCCATTCACATCTCCGGCTGGTGCGACGGACGCGCCACTGTAGTCGTCTGCATCAATGCCAACCAAAATAAACCCGTTCTGACCATTCAGATCGGCCAAAGACAAACTGGACGGAAACCCACTTCCAGAGCCGAAAACCACATAGCTTTCGCCCGCGTCTTCCATGCCGTTTGGATCGACATAGTGAGCACCAACAATCACATCTTCAAACCCGTCCCCGTTTACATCACCTGCGGACGCAACGGAGGAGCCGACCCGACCAAACCGATCAACGCCGTCCAGGCGAAATCCGTTGCGGCCGTTGAGGTTGGCGAGGGAAAGCACGGCAGGGTTCGTCATAAATATCTCCATCAAATCGGTTTTGAACAAAGGCGCGGGGCCGGTCAGGGCGGTCCGGGTCAGCCAGCGAAGCGGCCCCACCCGTGGGGCGCCCGCGACCGACCCTAATTGGCGTCACCTTTGCATGATTCCCGCCCGCGAAAAAGCAATTCCCTTGCACCACAGGACGCCATGTCGCATCAGGTTTGGATGGAACTCTCGAAGCCCCAGAACCCGGCCCTAGCGGCGTTGCTGATCCTGCTGGCCACCGCCTTCATCGCGGCGACCACCTTGCTGGCCAAGGCCCTGGGCACCGATACGCTGGGCCCACCGCTCAGCCCGTTCCAGATCAGCCACGGCAGGTTCCTGTTCGCCTTTCTGGGACTGGCCAGCGTGGCCGCCGTGGTCCGCCCGCGCTTTGGGCGGGTGCATCTGGGGCTGCATATCGGGCGCACCAGTTTCGGCTGGGCCGGGGTGACGCTGATGTTTGCCTCTGTCGCCTATATCCCGATGGCGGACGCCACCGCCATTTCCTTTCTGAACCCGGTCTTTGCGATGATGCTGGCGATCCCGCTGCTGGGCGAACGGGTCGGCCCCTGGCGCTGGGGGGCCGCCGCCATTGCCCTGCTTGGGGCCCTGGTGCTGCTGCGCCCGACGCCTGCGACGTTCCAGCCCGCGGCGCTGCTGGCCTTTGGTGCGGCATTGGTGATGGGGGTCGAGCTGATCTTCATTAAGAAGCTGGCCGGGCGCGAGCGCCTGTTCCAGGTTCTGTTGACCAACAACATTCTGGGCCTGCTGATCGCCTCCTGCGCGGTGGTGACGGTCTGGCAGATGCCAACGTTCGAACAATGGCTGGCGCTGGCGGCCCTTGGCCTGTTGATGGCCTGTGCGCAGACGGCCTTCATCAACGGGATGGCGCGGGCCGATGCCAGTTTCGTGGCCCCGTTCAGCTACGCCACGCTGATCTTTGCCGCGCTGTATGATCTGTTGGGCTTTGGGCTGGTCCCCGACGCCATTTCCATCATCGGGGCGGCAATCATCCTGACCGGCGCGGCGGTTCTGGCCTGGCGCGAAGGGCTTAGGCGCTGATCCAAAAGAAAAAACTCATGACCCGAAGTCAGGGAACGACCTGAACGTCGGAAAGCCGCATTTTCAGCACATCAATGCGATCATCCTGATCCGAGAGAGGACAGGAGGATACCGCCATGCCCGAACGTCGCATTCCCGAATGGCTGCGTCATGCACCCACGCCCTCCATCCGTGACTTCGGGCTTCTGTCAGGCCTTGAGGCGGTGGTACGCGGCATCCTGATCTCGGTCTTTCCGCTGATCATGTATCGCGCACTGGGGGACGCCGGTGCCGTCTCCTCGGCCTATTTCGGCGTTGGCATTCTGTCATTGCTGGTCGGGCTGTTGATGCCCGGCCTGATCCGCCTGCTGCCGCGCCGCTGGGCCTATAGCCTGGGAACCTTGCTTTTCATCGTCTCCGCAGCCTTCGCGATCGAAGGCAGCGCGGCCTCTGTTATCGTGGCGCTGGCCCTGAACAGCATCGCATCGGTCATCGTGTTTGTCTGCTTCAACGCCTATGTGCTGGATTTCATTGCGCGGGTTCAGTTGGGAGAATGCGAAACATCGCGGATGTTCTACAGCGCGCTTGGCTGGACCGGCGGCCCGATGCTGGGGGTCCTGTCCATGCAGGTCTGGGCCCCGGCACCTTTCGTGATCTCGGCCCTTGCGGCCCTTGGGATGCTGGCTCTGTTCTGGAAACTGCGCCTGGGCAATGGCAAACAGATCTCCCGCGCGCGCAGCCAGGCCGGCAATCCCTTCCACTTTCTGCCGCGCTTCCTGGCGCAGCCACGGCTGGTGGTTGGCTATACCTTCGCAATCGTCCGGTCCTGCGGCTGGTGGATCTATGTCGTCTACCTTCCGATCTTTGCCATCCAGAACGGGCTTGGGGATCAGCTGGGCGGCATCCTGCTGTCTGCCACCAATGCGGCACTGTTTGCCGCGCCGTTGTTGCAACGCTGGATCCGCAGGCGTTCCATCCGGGCGGCGGTGCAAACAGGGTTTGCCGCAGTCGCGCTGTTCTTCGCGTTGGCCGCAGCCCTGTCCGGAGCGCCGGTACAGGCGGTCGCCCTTCTGTTCATCGGCTCCGTTTGCCTGATCGAGCTGGACATCTGCGCGGGCCTGCCCTTCCTGATGGCGGTCAAACCTTCGGAACGCACGGAAATGTCCGCGATCTACGCGTCCTATCGCGATGTGTCGGGGATTCTGACGCCGGGGGCGGCGTGGCTGGTGTTGCTGTTTACGCCTCTGGCCGGGATCTTTGCTGCGGGTGCGGTTGCCGCCGGTATCGCGGCGCTTCTGTCCCGCAGCCTGCATCCGCGGTTGGGCCGCAAGCGTGGCGCTGGCGCGCCTCTACCCGCAGAGTAGCGGCACCAGATCAGGCCTTCAGCCTGTAGCCCGAGCGCAGCATGACCCAGGCCAGCGTGCAGATGCCCAGCGTTGCGACCAGACAGATCCCGAAGCCAAGCGAAACCGGGCTGTCCGATGCACCGATGATCCCGAAGCGCACCCCGTCGATTAGGTAGAACACCGGGTTTGCGTGACTGATCGCCTTCAAAACCGGCGGCAGAGCCTGAACCGAATAGAAGGTGCCGGACAGGAAGGCCAAGGGCGTGACGATGAAGTTGGTGATTGCCGCCATCTGATCAAACTTGTCGGCAAACACACCCGCAACGATGCCCAGGCCACCCAGGAACCCCGCGCCCAGGATCACGAACCCGAGCGCGACAAGCGGGTGCGCAGGCCAGATGCCCAGCACCAACCCCAGCCCCAGACCGATGCCGATGGCCACCAAAAGCCCGCGCGCGACTGCGCCCGCCAGATAGCCAAGCAGGATTTCCAAACCGGACAGCGGCGGCATCAGCGTGTCGACGATATTGCCCTGCACCTTTGAGATCACGATCGAGGAGGACGTATTGGCAAAGGCGTTCTGGATCACCGACATCATCAGGATCCCCGGCGCCAGAAAAGTCAGAAACGGCACACCCATGACGTCCCCGCGACGCGGTCCGATCGCCAGGTTGAAGATCATCAGGAACAATGCAGCTGTCACCAGCGGCGCCAGCAAGGTCTGGGTCCAGACCACCAGAAAACGTTTGATTTCACGCTCGGCCAGTGTGGAAAGCCCCATCCAGTTCACCCGGCCAAAACGGCGTTCTCCCTGTTCGATACGATACGTCATGCTTCAGGTCCTGCTCGTGCTTTGTCAGAGATCGGGCACCTTGCCGGTGCGCACCGGCAAGGTCCCCGCGTGATGCCTGATTTCCCGGGGGATGTCACGGCAGGAAATCACGCCCGGCGAGCGCCAAAGCTGTGTCCGCATGGCGCTTAGCTTGCACTTCAGGCACGGGCCGGTGTCTCAAAACCACCTCCGATGCCCTGCCCGTTCAAGACGCCTTGTAACTCGGGCCACAGTGTTTAAAATATAGGGCTGATACGGATTACTAGGGCGGCTTCAGCTTTGGGGCCGCTTTTAGCTTGGGAAGGCACAATATGTCCTGGACAGACGAGCGCGTCGAACTGCTCAAGAAAATGTGGGGCGAAGGTCAGTCGGCCAGCCAGATCGCAAAGGAACTGGGTGGGGTGACCCGTAACGCCGTGATCGGCAAGGTTCATCGCCTGGGCCTGTCGCATCGTGCCAGCGGTAGCCCTGCGGCCAAGACGCCGGAACCCAAGGAAAAGCCCACCGCCGCACCGAAGCCGAAGCCGGAGCCCAAACCCGCGCCCCGCACCGAAGCGGCGCGCCCGGCCGCAGCAGCCCCTGCCGCAGCACCGGCCCCGGCCGCAGAAGAGCGCGCGCCCGCGCCCGTTCCGGCCCGCAAGCAGATCATTCCGGCAGGCCAGCCCCTGCCGCCGCAGCCCTCGGCAAATGAAATCAGCCCCGAAGCGCTGGCACGCGTGAACGAGGTTGAAAAGAAGGCCAAGAAGCTGACGCTGATGGAACTGACCGAACGGACCTGCAAATGGCCTGTCGGCGACCCGGCGACCGAACATTTCTGGTTCTGTGGTCTGCCTGTTCAGGCGGGCAAGCCTTACTGCGAGGCCCATGTTGGCGTCGCCTTCCAGCCGATGAGCGCGCGCCGCGACCGTCGCCGGTAAGCCCCGGCACCGGAAAACGGCACAGTGCAGAGAATTCGACAGGCGCGGTTTCGCGCCTGTTTCTGTTTGGGCGGCTCGGTTCTTTTCACCCAGGCCCTGCGCCACCGGAACCGAGCGGCTGAAACATATCTACCCGGCAGACGAAAGCACCCCGGGGCGTTTGCATTGCCCCGGGGTGTTTCACAAAACCGGTCACTTGTAACAAAAGGACGTCGATCAACCCTGTTCGGGTGCGCTCGACGTGAAGTTCGGGATCACGTTCTTGGAGGCGTCCTTCGGCTCGATCCCCGGCCAATTACCATTGGCGGTGTTGATGTTGCCCGGAATGTCCTCTTCCCAGAAGCCAACGACGTTCTTGGTGATGTTCAGGTACAGCTTGTCATCAACGATCCGCCACAGGTTCGGGTTGCCCGGAACCTTGCCGCCACGCGACACGCCATAGGCGCAGTGCCCATCATACTGAGGCGCGTAATATTCAGGGTTTTCAAGGAACTTGGCCAGGTTTTCCTCGGATGCGAAAGCAAAGGTCGACCCGTTGTATTCGGTGGTGATGTCGGCGCGACCGGGAATGCCCGCCGGCTGTTCATAGCCGACCGGCGCCTGCTCAAGGCTGCGATAGGCGACAACATCATAGCCCGAAACCGCGTAGCCGGTTCCGTCCACATACTGCGGTCCGGCAAAGGCCGGCATCCCAAGGGTCATTGCTGCTGCGGCAGCCAGTACGAAACGCTTCATAATCGCATCCTCTTTCGATCACTCGTTGGTCCGGTCTGCACCGGGCTTGAGATGACAATAGCCACTTTCGGGGCGCTGCGAAGGGGACCTCGCGGCGCTGTGACCGGTTTCGAGCGGACGTGAGGATTCCGGCAAAAATGTTTCAATCCAACCTTACAGTCATTGGAATTTTCGCAAACGGCCTTACGTCAGGGTCGGCGGCGCGCGTCGGACGCGCTAGATATGGTCAGGAACACTTTTGAAAAGGTCCAACAGATGAGCGAGACTTCAACCTACACGCCCCCCAAAGTCTGGACATGGGAACAGGACAGCGGTGGGCGGTTCGCGTCGATCAACCGTCCGATCGCCGGAGCCACCCACGACAAGGATCTGCCCGCTGGTGAACATCCCTTCCAGCTCTACTCGCTGGCCACGCCCAACGGCGTGAAGGTCACCATCATGTTCGAAGAGCTTCTGGCGCTTGGACATGAAGGCGCGGAATATGACGCCTGGCTGATCAACATCGGCGAAGGCGACCAGTTCGGCTCGGGCTTTGTGGAAGCGAACCCGAATTCCAAGATCCCGGCCCTCTGGGACCGTTCGGGCAACGAACCCGTGCGCGTGTTTGAAAGCGCCTCGATCCTGATGCACCTGGCCGAGAAGTTCGGGGCCTTTCTGCCCAGCGATGGGCCCGCCCGAACCGAAACCCTGAACTGGGTCTTCTGGCAGATGGGCAGCGCGCCCTATCTGGGCGGTGGCTTCGGCCACTTCTACGCCTATGCGCCAGAAAAGTGGGAATACCCGATCAACCGCTTCACCATGGAAACCAAGCGCCAGCTGGACGTTCTGGATCGCGAACTGGCGACCAAGACCTATATCGCGGGCGAAGATTACACCATCGCGGATATGGCGATCTGGCCGTGGTATGGTCAGCTGGTCCTGGGCCGTCTCTACGACGCAGCGGAGTTCCTGGACGTCAGCTCGTATGAACATGTGATGCGGTGGGCGAAAGCGATCGACGCCCGCCCGGCTGTCAGCCGTGGCCGCATGGTAAACCGTGCCTTTGGCGAGCCGCACACCCAGCTTCGCGAACGTCACGATGCGTCTGACTTTGAAACAAAGACGCAGGACAAGCTGGAAGCCGCAGAAGACTGAACCCGTGTCTGGCCTGCTGACGGGATGTCCGCAGGCCAGACCGTCCCGGCGTCACCGGGACCTGACCCGATTTCTTCCGCTCACCGATGCTCAACCTCAGATGTTCTGCCCATTTCTGTGGCAAACGTATTACATTCTGAAACATCCAGGGCGCCGGATTTGTAAACTAAAGAATTAGTCTCCTCGTGATCGGCAATGCCAATCGGACACGCCAAAATTGATCAAAATTGCTGATCCCAATTGTCATAAAATTGTGACTTTTCCGAACACCTTAAATCACACGAAATATTTGATCATCGATCACACGACGGAAAATCCGGTAAAATCTGCAACTTACCAGAGCAACGCTCGGTCATCCTATAGATTTGATAAAATCAAAATCCCTATCGAGCACGAAATGCACCGCTCGCGTCAGGGAGGTTCATGTTAATTTCAACGGGGAAAGACCTGAACAGGATCAGGGGATGCGTGCAGATACACCAGTTTGAGCAGAATTTCTACCTATAGGATTGTTAACTTAAACTTTCCTTAACCAACAATTGGCCAAAAATCGCCTGCTCCGACTGGAGGTCACTCTACCCAAGGGATAACATTAAGCAGAACGAACAATTAAAAAATGAGGCAGTTATGGAGTTTTCATTTACGTTTGCACTCAGCGTTTTGCTGGCCGTAGCGATCCTGGCGTCGCTGTCCGTGGCAGGGTATTACGCCCTTCGTATTGCCGCGATGAAATGGCGACAACGCGCAAACAGGATCTGAGCCTCCAGCGTCGCGCCCCCGACGCAGGCGGCGCGGCCTGCCCCCAAAGATCAACGCAGTTTTGGCGGATTGTCCGGATCGGAGCCGGGTGCCTTCGGCTGATGCGGCTCAGGCTCTACCAGGTCTGGCAGATCAAAGCGCAACCCGACGGACATCAGGTTCTGCGCGACCGGCTCGTCCGCATCGAAGAACCCCACATCCATGGATCCCGCTTCGACGCCGGAAAAGGTCAGCGCCTCATTGGCGGCCTTGGCAAGAGCGGGGCGTGCGGCATCCGGCGCGTCGATGAACGCCAGCAGATGCCCCTGGCCTCCGCCTGCATAGTGGACCACCGCCAGATAAGCGCATTTTGCCATCCCCGCGGCCGTTGCCAGCTTGGTGTCGAGCCCCGACAGCAGGCTTTCAGGCAGCCCGGACGGCGGCGCCAGCGACTGGATGCCGGTTTCCACCTCATCGGGGGCCTGCAACAGCAGATCCGCCAGCCAATCCACCGCTTCGGCCGGGATCAGATTGGATGACGGCGCCACTTCCAGATTGAGCCCCATCCCGATGCCCTGCCCCGCCAGCATCTGAACCAGGCTACGGCCCGACAACGCCGCATAAGGCACAACCCGCCCGGCGAATTGCGCAAGGCGCTCTTCCCGGTCGAACACCAGCACAAACCGACCATCGGTCAGCTCGAACAGCTCCGGATTGATGGTCTGGCCATCGGCCTCCTGTGCCAGCATCAGGAACACTTCGGAATCCGCGACCCGCTCAAAGTAGCGCAGGCGCGCCTGATCATCGGCCGGGGCTGCGCTCATCTCTGCAAATGCTTGGTCGATCGCTGTTTCCTGCCCCATTGCACCCTCCGTGACCTGGCCGTAAACACCGCGCAGCCCTCGGCTCCACAGCGTGCCGACTACATGCGCGATTGCGGCCGCCGACGCAATGCAAACCCGGTGCGTGCTGTCGCCGCGACCCCGGTCAGCATTTGGAAACCGGCAGGCATCATCGTTTCCATATCCGAAACAATGACATGTTCGCGTCGCACCCGCCCCTCAGACGTCGCGCGAAGCCGCATTTCCCCGGTTCACCTTATACGAAACCGCAAACGCCCGACCGAACGGCCCTGCACCCTGTGCAGAAGAGCGATGGAAATTTGTTTCACAATTCGACATAATGTGGCCAGATTTATTCGATAGAGCGTTAATATCCCTGTGTTAGGCGGGGAGAGCAAAGAAAAGTGACGCAAAAGAGCTGCGCTTAGCAGCCATAACGAGTGGTACGGACCAGGCGATGCTTGAGTTTGATAATGTCAGCAAGTCCTTCTGGACGGGCACCCAGCGCAAGGTGATCCTGGATCAGGTCTCCTTCCGGGTGGATCTTGGCCGGTCGATGGGCATTCTGGCGCCCAATGGCACGGGCAAAACAACGCTGATCAACATGATGGCCGGTCTGGAAAAGCCCGACGAGGGCGTGATCCGTCGCGGATGCAATGTGTCCTTCCCGCTTGGCTTCATGGGCGGCGTCGTGGGCCGCGTCTCGGCCAAGGAAAACAGCCGCTATATTGCCAAGCTCTACGGCCTGGATCCAGATTACGTGGAATCCTACTGCCGTTGGCTCTGTGGACTGGGGGAGTATTTTGATCAGCCCCTGGGCACCTATTCCGCAGGGATGCGCGCACGCTTTTCGTTCTCGCTGATGCTGGCGCTGGATTTCGACATGTACCTGATCGACGAAGGCATGCCCGGCACCACCGACGCCGAATTCAACAAGAAGGCCGGCTCCATTCTGGAAGAACGGCTGAAAACCACGACCATCATCATCGTCTCTCATCAGGCGGCGACGCTGGAAAAATTTGCCCGCTCTGCCGCCGTTCTACTGAACGGCCAGTTGCACATGTTTGACACCTTGGAAGAAGCGAAGCAGCTCTATGACTACGAAACCCAAGGCTAAGAAGTTCAGGATCCGCCGCACCGCCGCCTCTGCCCCCGCAACCCCGGCAGAAGAGGCGCCGCAGGAAGAAATGCCGCGCGCGCGCCGTCCTGAGGCCCCGCAAGCCCAACCCGACGCCCCGGAAGCGGCCGCGGCCGCGCGCCGTTCGCGCCCCCGTGGCGCTGACCGCTCGGCAAGTGCCGCGCCGCAGGCCCCCCCACAGCCGCAGGAACCGGTCCGCACCGGGGACATTGCTTCGGCCCGTGAAACCAGCGCCGAGACGGACATTGATTCAATTCGCAAGGAAGGCCTGACCGGCCGCCAGTTGCGCATGGCCCGTCGCATCGCCCAGCGGCACAACCTGCCCGCGACATCGGATTTCGATGCGGTGCGGCTGCTGCGCAAAAAGGGGATCGACCCCTTCCAGCGCTCCAACATGCTGGAGCTTGTGGTGGACGGAAACTCTGGCGAAAGCGCAGCAAGTGTTCCGGCCCGATCCGAAAAAGTGCAGCTACCGCAAACCGTTGCGGTAGAGAAGAAGAACCTGCCTTCGACCGATCTGAGCCCGGCCGAACGGCGCGAGCGCGAAATTGGCGAGATCCAGCGCGACATCGCGCGCCGCCGCCGTCGCAAGCTGGCGCTGCTGACCGCGCGACTGGCGTTTTTCGTCGGCATCCCGACCCTGGTGGCGGGCTATTATTTCTATGCCGTCGCCACGCCAATGTATGCTTCGAAGTCCGAATTCCTGATCCTCAAGGCCGACAACTCGGGCGGATCCGGGCTGGGCGGTCTGCTGAGCGGCACACAGTTTGCCACCAGCCAGGATTCCATCGCGGTTCAATCCTATCTGCAATCCAAGGACGCGATGCTGCGCCTGGATGATGACAGGGGCTTCAAGGCGCATTTCTCACAGGAATGGATCGATCCGATCCAGCGTTTGAACAGCGATCCCTCGAATGAAGAGGCCTACAAGGTCTACTCGAAGAACATCAAGATCGGCTATGACCCGACCGAAGGCGTCATCCGGATGGAAGTCGCCGCCGCGAACCCACAGGTGGCCGCTGATTTCTCGACCAGCCTGATTTCCTACGCCGAACAGCGGGTCAATCATCTGAGTGAGCAAAAACGCGCCGACCAGATGAAGGATGCTATGGTGGGCTTCGAACAGGCCCAGCAGGAGCGCCGCAAGGCCCAGGAAGCGCTGGTCCACCTGCAGCAAGAAGGCTCCATCCTGGACCCCGAAGGGGTGATCACCGGGCTGCGGGGTCGCATCAACCAGGTTGAGCTGCAGTTGCAGGAGAAAGAGCTGCAACTGGCCGCCCTTCTGGACAACGCCCGCCCGAACAAAGCCAAAGTACAGGGCGCTCAAGGGGATGTGGCCCGCCTGCAAAACCTGCTGAACGATCTGAAGGCGCAGATGGTCGATGCCTCCAAGGGTGAAAACTCTCTGGCCCAGCTGACCGTCCGGATCCAGATGGCACAGGCCGACCTTGCGACCCGGGACCTGATGCTGCAATCCGCGCTGCAACAGGTGGAACAGACCCGGATGGAGGCCAACCGGCAGGTGCGGTATCTGACCACCTCGGTTGAACCCGTGGCCAGCCAGGATCCCACCTATCCGCGCAAGTTCGAGAATACCATTTTGGCATTCCTGATCTTTTCCGGTATCTACCTGATGATCTCGCTCACCGCGTCCATCCTTCGCGAACAGGTATCTCAGTAAACCATGAAACATCTTCAAGTCGCCGACCTGACCATCGGCAATGATCGTCCCCTGACCATCATTGCCGGCCCCTGTCAGCTGGAATCTGCCGATCACGCCCAGATGATCGCCGGCACGCTCAAGGAAGCCTGTGACAAGGCGGGCGCGCAATATGTGTTCAAGGGATCCTTTGACAAGGCGAACCGGACCTCGATCAACGCCGCTCCGGCGCTGGGTCTGGAAAAGGGTCTGGCCGTTCTGCAATCGGTCAAGGACGCGCTTGGCGTGCCCGTGATCACCGATGTGCATGAAAAGGAACAATGCGCCCCCGTGGCCGAGGTCTGTGATATCCTGCAGATCCCCGCGTTCCTGTGCCGCCAGACCGCCCTGCTCAAGGCCGCTGGCGCAACGGGCAAGGCGATCAATGTCAAAAAGGGCCAGTTCCTGGCACCCTGGGACATGGCGAATGTCGCGGCCAAGATCGCAAGCACCGGCAATGACAGTGTGATGCTGACCGAACGCGGCGTCAGCTTTGGCTACAACCGCCTTGTGGTCGACATGCAGTCGCTGCCGGAAATGGCCCGCAACGGCCACCCCGTCATCATGGACGCCACCCATGCAGTGGCCCAGCCCGGCGGGCTTGGCGGATCTTCGGGCGGACAGCGGGAATTCGCCCCTGTCATGGCCCGTGCGGCCGTGGCTGTCGGCGTGGCCGGCGTGTTCATGGAAACCCACCAGGATCCCGACAACGCCCCCTGTGACGGCCCCAACATGATCTACCTCGATCAGATGCCGAAACTGATCGAAACCCTTATGGCCTTTGACCGGCTGGCCAAGGCTGAACCCATTAAAATCTGATCTTCCGGAAAAGAGTTTCCCATGACCAAACCCACGTCCCCGGTGACACCCAACACCTGGCATTTTCTGCGTGACCCGATGATCGCCCCCACCGGCTTTCGCGAATATGATGCGCGCTGGAAGTACCCTGATGAAATCAACCTGCCGGGCATGACCGCCCTGGGTCTGGGTCTGGGGACACAGATGCGCCGCCGCGGGATCGAACCGGTGATTGCGGTTGGCAACGACTATCGCGATTATTCGCTGGGCATCAAACAGGCACTGATCATTGGTCTGATGCAGGCCGGGATCCAGGTCAAGGACATCGGCCCGGCGGTTTCGCCCATGGCCTATTTCGCCCAGTTCCATCTGGATGTGCCTGCCGTCGCCATGGTCACAGCCAGCCACAATCCCAACGGCTGGACCGGCGTCAAGATGGGCTTTGACCGCCCGCTGACCCACGGTCCCGATGAAATGGCCGAACTGCGCGACATCGTGCTGAATGGCGAAGGTGAAGCAGCGCCCGGCGGATCCTATGAATTCGTCGATGGCGTCAAGGACGCCTATATCGACGATCTGGTCGGCGATTTCCGCCTGTCCCGCCCGCTCAAGATCGTCTGCGCCACCGGCAACGGCACCGCGTCTGCCTTTGCACCCGAGATCTTTGAACGGATGGGGGTTGAGGTCGTGCCCAGCCACAATGAGCTGGATTACACCTTCCCGCATTACAACCCGAACCCCGAAGCCATGGAAATGCTGCATGACATGGCGGATACGGTCAAAGCCAGCGGCGCGGATATGGCGCTTGGCTTTGACGGCGATGGCGACCGCTGCGGCGTCGTGGATGATGAGGGGGAGGAGATCTTTGCCGACAAGGTGGGCGTCATCATGGCCCGCGACCTGAGCAAGATCTATCCGAATTCGACCTTTGTCGCTGACGTCAAATCCACCGGTCTTTTTGCATCCGATCCGGAGCTGCAGAAGAACGGCGTGACTGCGGACTACTGGAAAACCGGCCACAGCCACATGAAGCGGCGGGTCAAGGAAATCGGTGCGCTGGCAGGGTTTGAAAAATCCGGCCACTACTTCCTGGCCGAACCCGTTGGCCGCGGCTACGACTGCGGCATGCGGGTGGCGGTCGAGATCTGCAAGCTGATGGATCGCAACCCGGACATGAAGATGTCGGACCTGCGCAAGGCGCTGCCGAAAACCTGGTCGACGCCCACCATGTCCCCCTATTGCGCGGATACCGAAAAATACGACGTGCTGGAGCGTCTGGTGCAGAAACTGGTGGCCAAAGCAGACGCCGGTGACAGCTTTGCCGGACGCGCCATCAAGGACGTCGTCACCGTGAACGGCGCGCGCGTGATCCTGGACAATGGGTCCTGGGGGCTGGTGCGCGCATCGTCCAACACCCCGAACCTGGTGGTTGTCTGCGAAAGCTCGGACAGCGAAGCGGAAATGCGCGCGATCTTTGCCGAGATCGACGCGGTGATCCGCACCGAAGAGCTGGTCGGCGACTACGACCAGACGATCTGAAGATCAGGCGACTGCCCCGGTTCCTCCGGGGCAGCGCCGCTCAGTTCGGCCAGAGCGCCGTGCCGGGGTGGAATTGCGACCAGGCGAACCAGAACGCCTGATGGCTGCCCAGATCGCCCCCTTTGGCGTCCACGGCTTTGACGCCGCCGCCATCCATCTGCAAGCGCACGTTTTCAAATGCCACCTCGCGGCCCCGTTTCAGGGCGGTGATCGCCTTGCTGCGCTGAAACGCCACCGGCTGACCCGAGGCGGTCAGAACGCCGATGATGTCTTCATGTACCGGCAGACGAGGATCCACGTCTCCAACCGGGAAGATCGGCCCATCCGCGTCCCGTCCGTTGCGGAAATCGAAATCCCGCCCCAAGGCCAGCGCCTCAACCAGAACCGTGGTCTCAGGATGCGCGGCTTTCCAGTCGCCCCACGTGGTGGTGATGACGGTGGCCTGTTTCAGCTGAATGCCCTTCTTGGCCAGCGGCCCGGTCAAGGCTGTGCCCAGGAACGTGTCAAAGACCGAGTAGCTGTTGACGTCATACATGACCTTGTTTGATCGGGTCAGCAGGCCCGAGGTCCGCAAGACCGGGCGCTTCACACCCCCCGGCAGACGGTCGGTGAAATAGGCCTGCGCCGCACCGCAGAGGGTACAATAGGGGATGCCCAGCTGCCGACCGCCCAGCGTGTCGTTGACCATCTCGCGCACTTCCATGATCCGCCGCGGATAGGCGCGATACTCGCCGTTGACCTCCACCCCGAAGACCACGTCCTTGTCCTTGAGCCAGGTCGCCTCATCGGCGGTGCTGACCTCCGGATTGTCGGCAGCAGGGATGCAGTTGCAGGGGTCATCCGTCCGGTCGTAAGCCCGGTCATCAATCAGCACACCGCCCCAGGACACGAAGCGCCAGTCCACATCACCTTCGACAAAGATCCGATCCCATCCGGGAACCACATTGGTAAAGATCCCGCGCTTGAAGGCCAGGTATCCCGGCGGTGCGGGAATATCCCAAGCGATCAGGTGATCGGTGATCACCCCCCATTGATTGCGCCGAGGGTTCTTGATCTCCAGCAGCCCGGCCGCAGCTTCGGACAGGGCATCGGTCAGCCCGGGGCTGGAGACAAAGCGCATCAGATCGCTGATCACCCAGGCCAGCCGCGGATCCCCCGAAGCCGCCACAAGGTTCAGCGCGTCTGTCTGCTCCGCCCCCCAGGATCCTTGGGTGATGCTGTCGACAAAGGCCAGCTGCACCGCCGCTTTCAGCTCTTTCGACAGGGCCCCATCGGGGATGGCAGGTGGCGTTCCGAATTGTTCCACCGCGTATTTCGGCAGGTCTGAGGCCGCATCGGCCTGCTGTGCATTCACCGCAAGCACACTCGCCAGCACGACCGAAAGCGTGCACAGGCTGCGGGAGAGTTTCGGAAACATCAACATGCGGACAGACCTTCCTGCTTTTGCGTCATGATATTGGGCCAGACACCCGACTGGGTGGGGGGGCGCTGCCGGGCCCGGCCTGTCCCAATTTGAACGCCAAGATCCGCGCTTCGGTCAAATCACCCTTGTTCACCTTTTCGCGGATCCCGGTCCCACAACGAAAAAAACGCGCAGCCATCAGGCCACGCGCTTTCGTTACAGGTCAAGGCAAAGCTGGAGCCGTTCAATCCCCGCTCAGCAGTTTGAACAGGCTTTCCTTTGCCTTGTTCTCCAGCGCGTCCTTCAGCACTTCTTCCACGTCCTGGCCATCGGTGATGGTGGTTTCCAGCTCTTCTTCCAGCTTGC
>JALEGX010000099.1 GCA_022763485.1 Paracoccaceae bacterium
AATGCGGGACCGAATTCCGACCAGGAATTCGGCCCGGTTTCCGGAACGGAAACCGGATGGTAGGCGTGGCGCTGGGGTGGTTCCGAAATCCGTGTCGGATTTCGGGCCGGAATTCGTTTCGAATTCCGGTTTCGCGCAAGTTCGACCGTCTGCTACCAAGGTCAGAATGCCGGTCGATCAGAGGATCCATCATGAGTGACCTGAAAACCCTCATTGCCACCTATGCGCTGCCCGGGCGCGTGACCTGGCTCGGTCTGCGCCCCTCGCGCCTGGAGCCGATGGTCCCTGTGGATGAGGTGGTGGTGACGCCCGAAGGTCTGGAAGGGGACCACGGGCGGCCGGGCAAGCGGGCGGTGACGTTGATCCAGGGCGAGCATCTGCCGGTGATCGGCGCGATGCTGGGACGCGGTCCTGTCGCGCCAGATGTCCTGCGGCGCAATCTGGTGGTTGAAGGTATCAACCTTGGCGCGCTGAAAGGGCGTGACGTTCAGGTTGGCGATGCGATCGTGACGTTCGAAGTGATCTGTGCACCCTGCAGCCGAATGGAGAAGGCGCTGGGGCAGGGGGGCTATTCTGCCGTGCGCGGCCATGGTGGATGGTGCGCCTCGGTTGTGCGACCGGGGCGGATCCGGCTGGGGGATGCGGTGCAGCCGGTCGATTGAATTCTGCGCCTGTTTGTGCACATCTGCCGCCATGACTACCGGATTGCCCCATCTGCGCCCGAATATGACCGTAGGTTTGCTGGGCGGATCGTTTGATCCGCCGCATCAAGGACATGCGGCCATCGCCCACGCCGCGTTGAAGCTCTTTGGCCTGGATCGACTGGTGGTTCTTGTGTCGCCGGGCAATCCGCTGAAGACCCGCCAGCCCGCCCCCTTGCCTGACCGGATAGCCGCCTGCAAGGCGCTGATCCGCCATCCCGACATTCAGATCAGCGGGGTCGAAGCTGAGCTTGGGACCCGCTACACCGCCGAGACGCTGCGCCATCTGCGGCGCCTGCATCCTGGGGTGCGTTTCGTCTGGCTGATGGGCGCTGACAACCTGACCCATTTCCATCGGTGGAAAGACTGGCAACAGATCCTGGATACGGTACCGGTTGGCGTTCTGGCCCGGCCGGGCGACAGGATTTCAGCCCGGTTTTCCCCCGCAGCCACGATCTATCGGCAGTCCATGCTGAAAGGCGGGGAAAGTCGTCTGCTGGCGCGCGCGGACAGCCCGGCCTGGTGTTTTGTCAACGTACCGATGGTGGATGTCAGCTCGACCGAGATCCGCGCCAGGTGTTCAGCGACGCAGGGCGGCTGAGGCCAGGCCGGATCCCAAAACCAGCGACAGCCCGACCCAGGTCATCAGATCGGGGATGTCATCAAATACGGCCCACCCCAGCGCAACGGCCGCGACAATCTGGAAGTAGACCAGCGGCGCAAGCTTGGTGGCCGGAGCCTGGGCATAGGCCACAAGCAGCAACAGGTTGCCCAGCATCGACCCCGCAGCGCTGCCAAGGGTCAGGCCGGCCACGGCAAGGGTCAGATCCGCGGGCAGGTTGGCCAATCCCAGAGGGGCCAGCAGCAGTGCGGCGACAAAAAGCTGGGTAAAGCTGAGCTCGATGGCCGTGCCCCTGTCGGCCAGCCAGCGTGAGGCGGTCAGGAAGAGGCCATAGAAGGTGCCCGCGGCAGCGGCCCAGATCAGGCCGACCGATCCACCCAGGCCCGGCCGCACCACCAGAAGCACGCCGACAAAACCCGTGGCCATCAGAAGCGAGCGAAGCGGGGTCACGCGTTCGCTCAGCAACCACACAGACAGGGCGTAGCTGACAATGGGGCCGATGAAGAAGGCGGCAAACACATTGGCCAGCGGCTCTGTCCGCAAGGCCGTCTGGATGCTGAAGATGCCACCGGCCAGGAAACAGGCCCGCAACCAGATGCGCCAGTCCTTGAGCAGGGCCAGGGAGCGTGCCAGCGGTGTAAAGGGCAGGATCAGCAGAACCCCGATGGCAAAGCGGGACCAAGCCACGAATACAGGGGACACATCATGGTCACCGGTCAGCAATTTACCGTTCAGATCTCCGGCGGGGATCAACGACATGGCAATGAACATGATAAAAATGGCGCGGAGCATGAAAAGCGCGTATCATGATGCCACACTAGGAAAAACCCCGATTTTGCCCTTTCATTGCCTTGAGTTTGGGCGACATTGCTTAACCATGACGACACGTATTTCCAGACGAGGCCTGCTTGCCGGTATCGGGGGACTGACCCTGATGCCCCAGGGAGTGCTTTCCAATCCTCCCCTGACCTCCATTGCACCGCTCGGCCGCCCGATCGGCCTGGCTGCCCGGGCAGGCGGCGGGCTTGCCGGGGTCATTGCCCGGGCCAATTTGCCGGGGGAAGTTGTCTGTGCCGTCGCCGAGGTGAAGTCCGGGATGCGGCTGGAAGCCCACGGCGGGACAACGGGTCTGCCCCCTGCCAGCGTGGGCAAAGCGCTGACCGCGCTCTACGCGTTGGAGACCCTGGGCGCCGGACATCGGTTTGAAACAGCGCTCTGGGCCAAGGGCGATGTGTCAGGCGGCGTGCTGAAGGGCGATCTGATCCTTCGTGGTGGCGGCGATCCGACCCTGGACACAGATGACCTGGCGCAACTGGCTGCCGGGTTGAAAGCCGCCGGAATTCGGGAGGTCAGAGGCCGGTTTGTTGTTGATGCGTCCATCTTGCCAGAGGTGTTTAGTATTGATCGCGGTCAGCCGGATCACCTTGGCTACAGCCCATCGGTGTCTGGTATCGCGTTGAACTACAATCGGGTTCATTTCGAATGGAAACAGGCCGGGGCGCAGTATCGCGTCACTATGGATGCCCGGACCGAGAAGTATCGCCCCGAAGTGGACATGGCCAAGATGAAAGTCGTGGCACGAGATCTGCCGGTCTATACCTATGCGAACAAGGGTGGGGTGGACCATTGGACTGTCGCGCGGGGGGCGTTGGGCAAAGGTGGCGCACGCTGGTTGCCGGTGCGCAAGCCAGAGGCCTATGTCGCGGATGTCTTTGTCACTTTGGCGCGTTCGCACGGCATTGTCCTGTCGAAAACCGGGTTTGGCTCTGTGCCTGCCGGGGCGCGGAAACTGGTTGGACATCAGAGCCCGCCCTTGGCTGAGATCCTGAATGGGATGCTGAAATATTCAAACAATCTGACCGCAGAAATGGTGGGTATGATGGCGTCGGCCACACGGGAACGCCGACCAAAGGATCTGGGCGATTCCGCAGGCATGATGAGCCAATGGGCCGCCGCGCGCTTCGGCATGGTTGGAACCCGTATGGTCGATCATTCGGGCCTGGGCGATGCCTCGCGCATGACACCCGATGATCTGGTGTCTGCGCTGGTGCAGGTCGGACGGGCGGGACATCTGCGTTCATTGATGAAGACCTTCCCGCTGCGGGATGCGAAAGGGCGCATCAACAAGAACCACCCGATCAAGGTGGACGCCAAGACCGGGACCTTGAATTTCGTCTCTGGCCTGGGGGGCTTCATGACGTCCGGCGACGGGACGGAGCTGGCCTTTGCCATCTTCATGGCGGACACCAAGACGCGCAAGGGTATTCCGCGGAGTGAGCGGGAGCGGCCGGCCGGGGCGAAGACCTGGAACCGCAAGGCCAAGAAGATGCAGCAGGCGCTGATCGAAAGATGGGGCGCGGTCTACGGCAGTTGAGGCAGCCAAGGGGCCACCTGATCGCTATGGCAAGGGCAGGGATTGCCCGTCGATGTGCCGCGTGGGCAGGTCAGACGGGTTAAAATCATCCAGACAGCGCAGGTTCACCGCCCAGCCGGTAAACTCAGGCACCCCTGCGGCGGTTTCTTCGGCCGTGTTCCGGCGGGGGCGACGGAAGGGCAGGATGCCACAGGTCGGGCAGAAATAGTCCCGCGCGCTGCCGGTTCCCCAGACATAGAGCGAAAGATCCGAGAGCGGCGTGAGCAGCTCAAGCTGTTGTTCGTCCACTCGAAAGATCAGGGCGCCGCGTTTGTGGCAGATCGTGCAGTCGCAGATGCGCTTGTGGTCGATATGGGCCGTCAGGCGAAATCGGACGCGACCGCAATGACATCCTCCGTCATATACGGTCTCGTCCGCAGCAGGCATCAGGTGACGTGCCGGGCCCGGGCGCCGCGCTCGATCGCGGCGGCGTGCAGCCGGTCGATTTCCAGTTCATGCCGGATCTCTTCCAGCAGGCGCAGCTCAGTTTCGGCCAGTGATCCGTCCGCGGCGGCAACGTCGCAAGCCAGCGCATAGGCCGTTTCGAACAGGCGGTCGGGCAGGTTGTCCCGGATCAGGCCGAACAGAGCGTCCAGCCCGTCTTCCTGTTCGAACAGGTCAAACACGATCTGGGACATGTTGTTGATCCGGTCGATATCGTAGTCGGCAAAGACCGGCAGCATGTTGACCGCCGACTGGATCTTGACCAGTTCGGCGGTGCGGATGTTTTCGTCCGAGGCCGAAATCGCCACCATAATGGCAACGAGACAATCCTGCGGTGACAGCGGATGGGGAACGGGCTCGGTCATGCGTGGTGTGGTCCTTGGTGTAAAATCACATCCGAAGGATAGGCACGCTTCTGCGCGGGTTCAACACCCCGATTGATCTCAGGATTGTGCTGAAAACCGATAGTTAATCTCCTCGAAACTTGCAGAGGGAAATCCATAGGCAAAGCGCAGGCCTTCGGGACCGGCAACGGTGCCGTGCTCTGCGTTTCCGGGGACGTAGATTGCCACGCCCGGTGTGATCTCATGCGGGACACCGTCGATTTCGACAATGCCCGAGCCTTCGAGCCCGAAATAGAACTCGGCAGGCTCATGGCGGTGCGGCAGCAGGGTTCCGCCGGGTTCGAATTCGGCAATGCCCAGAACCATATCGCGGGGGGATTGTTCGGTGCCGTTGATCAGGGTGCGCCACTTGACCGTGCCAAATACCGGATCAACGCCGCCGGACAGGGGCACCTGCATCGCGTCCACGGCCAGAGGCGCATGCGGCAGGTTCGACGCCTGGTTCAACTGGTGGGTGGTGCTCAGATCTTCGGCCAGGGTTGTGCGTGTTTCGGACATGGATTCTCCTCCGTTCTTGAGGTGAGGATAAAGGCCTTTCCCGCTGCCCGGTCCAGATGTAAAAGGTGAAACGTAACATGCGCTGAGGTTATGATATGTCCAGGTTGCCGGGTTTCTCTGGTTTAACGGCTTTCTTTGCAGCGGCGCGGGCCGGGTCGCTGACCGCCGCGGCAGAGGAATTGAATGTGTCGCAACCGGCGATCTCTCGCAGAATTGCGGCACTTGAGGCGGATCTGGGCTGTGTTCTGTTTGACAGAACTCACAAACCAATCAGGTTAAACCAGCAGGGAGATGAGCTTTTTCTGGCGCTCCAGGCGGGCTTTGGGCAGATTGAACATGCGGTGGAACGGATCCGGCAGTTCGCCAAAGGGAAGGTTGTCACGGTCACTGCACCTTCGGGCTTTGTGGCATTCTGGCTGATCCCAAGGCTGGGTGAACTGGAAGCGGCATTCGAAGATGTCACCGTGCGTATCATAAGTCAGGAGTATGGAGATCCCGCGCGACCGGGGGACATCGTGATCCGTTTTGGATTGCCGTCCGCCACCGGTGTAGACGAGCGGCGTCTGCTGGGCGAAGAGGTGTTTCCAGTGGTCAGCCCGCTTTACCTTGAACGCCGGGGCATGGCGGCGGATCGCTATGATTTTGCCCGGATGACCCTGCTGACGATGGAGCGGGCCCGGTCGCATTGGCACGACTGGCCGAGCTGGTTTCGGGAGGCGGGGCATCCCAAGCCCGAAAAGGTGCGGGAGCTGGATTTCAGCTCCTATTCCATGGTCGTCAACGCGGCCCTGGCCGGGCAAGGGGTTGCGCTATGCTGGGATGGGGTTCTGGACAGTTTCCTGGAGACGGGTGCCGTGGTCCGGCTGGAAGGTCCGCACGCGATTTCGGCGCGTGGGTATTTCATACGCGCGCGCGACGGGCATATGGCAAATCCCGGGGTGCAGGAAATTCTGGACTGGTTCCTAAAAATTGGGTCGAAATAGGCTTTGTGGCCTGTGGATTTATTGACTCATGCTGCATTCGCACAATAGAGGGTTCCGGTCGGCCACACGGGGTGGCCAGACGGTACGCGGCAATGTGGCCGCCGATGGAGAGAAACATGTCCGAACTGCGCGAAACCGCTCTGCAGAGCAAAGCCTGGCCGTTTGAAGAAGCCCGCCGGGTGCTCAAACGTTATGCCAAGGGCGCGCCGGAGAAGGGATATGTGCTGTTCGAGACCGGCTATGGCCCGTCGGGTCTGCCGCATATCGGCACCTTTGGCGAGGTTGCGCGTACCACGATGATCAAGACCGCGTTCGAGGTGATCAGCGACATTCCGACCAAGCTGATCTGCTTCTCGGACGATCTGGACGGGATGCGCAAGGTGCCGGGCAATGTCCCGAATTCCGAAAGCCTGCATGAGCATCTGCAAAAACCGCTGACATCGGTGCCGGATCCGTTTGGCACGCATGAGAGCTTTGGCCATCACAACAACGCCATGCTGCGCCGGTTCCTGGATACCTTCGGGTTTGAGTATGAGTTCTATTCGGCGACCGAGTTCTATGGCTCGGGTCAGTTCGACGAGGTGTTGAAGCGCGCGGTTGAAAAATATGATGACATCATGGCCATCATGCTGAAGTCCCTGCGCGAGGAGCGTCGCCAGACCTATTCGATCTTCCTGCCGTTCCACCCAGAAACCGGGCAGGTGCTCTATGTGCCGATGAAGAAGGTCTGTGCCGAGACCTATACCGTCACCTTTGATGATGAGGACGGCAAGGAATGGACCGTGCCGGTCACCGGCGGCAATGTGAAGTTGCAGTGGAAGCCGGACTTTGGCGCGCGCTGGGCGGCGCTGGAGGTCGATTTCGAGATGTATGGCAAGGACCATTCGACCAACACGCCGATCTATGACGGGATCTGCCGGGTGCTGGGCCACCGCGCGCCCGAGCATTTCACCTATGAGCTGTTCCTGGACGCCAATGGTCAGAAGATCTCTAAGACCTCCGGAAACGGGATCTCGATCGACGAATGGCTGACCTATGCCAGCACCGAGTCGCTGGCGTATTTCATGTATCAGAAGCCCAAGACGGCGAAGCGGATGCATTTCGATGTCATCCCCAAGGCGATGGATGAATACCACCAGCAGCTGCGCGCCTATCATGGGCAGGACCTGAAAGCGCAGCTGAACAACCCGGTGTGGCACATCCACGGCGGTGAAGTCCCTGAGTCGAAAATGGTGGTGCCGTTCTCGATGCTGCTGAACCTGGCGTCTGTGGCCTCGGCCCATGACAAGGAAACGCTGTGGGGCTTCATCCGTCGTTATGCGCCCGAGGCCACGGCTGAGACCCACCCGGATCTGGATGCGGCAGCCGGCTATGCGGTCAAGTATTTCGAGGACTTCATCCAGCCCGCCAAGGTCTTCCGTGCGCCGGACGACATCGAGCGCGCCGCGCTGCAGGAATTCCGCGCCAAGCTGGCGGCCTGGGACGGCGAGACCGATGGCGACAGCCTGCAGGGCATCGTGTTCGAAGTGGGCCGCGAGCATTTCGGCAAGGAAAACATGCGCAACTGGTTCAAGGCGCTCTATGAGGTGCTGCTGGGCGCCAGCCAGGGGCCGCGCTTTGGTGGCTTTGTGGCGCTCTACGGTGTCGAGGAAACCGTGGCCCTGATCGACAAGGGGCTCGCGGGCGAGCTGGGTTGAACCTGCCCTGCATTTGACGCCGACCTGCGTAACGCTACCTCCCCGGAAACAGCCGGGGAGGTTTTTTCATGCGCAGATTTTGGTTTTCACTGGTGTTCGCGCTGTCTTTTGCCGGGCTGGCCCAGGCCCAGAACGCAGAGATCGAGGGCGTCATCGGGGCGCAGATCGAGGCATTCAAGGCGGATGATTTCGAACAGGCCTTCACCTACGCCAGCCCAACCATTCGCGGGATATTCGGCACCTCAGACCGCTTCGGGACCATGGTGCGCAATGGCTATCCGATGGTGTGGCGACCCGCAGAGCTGCGGTTTCTGGAACTTCGGGAAGTCGCGGGCAACCTGTGGCAACGGGTGATGATCACCGACGCTGCCGGGCGGTTGCATTTTCTGGACTATCAGATGGTCCAGTTCGAAAACAATTGGAAGATCAACGCGGTACAGGTTGTTCAGCCGCCTGATCCAAGCGCCTGAGCAACACCACCGTCACGGTGGTGTCAGCCAAGGTTAATCGCAACACTCTAAGTCCTTTGCCGCGTTCGGGAAGACCCGGACCCGTTAAACAATTGCGGCCATGGCTTTCTGGCCGGGCGCACAGGAAAGGGTGTTCGATGAACAAGGCAATTACTGACGGTTTGCAACTGATGCCACCCGCGTTTGAAGAGGGGCTTGGCGTTTGGTCCAGCGGCGACGGGACCGCCGGATCGGACACGTATCAGGGGGCGGCAAACGCCGCGCTGGTGCCGTCGGACCAGGATTTTGGCGGCTGCCTGGAGCTGCAGAAAACCGCCTCGACCCAGCGGCTGCGCTACATGGGGCAAACGCCGATCCTTCCCGGTTGTTATCTGCAGATCAAGGTGCGGGTGAAAGCGATCAGCGGCAACCTGCCTTCGGTTCGGATTGCGGCCTGGGCCAGCCAGGGGGGCGGATCCCACCTGAACGGGGTTGTGGAAACTGGCCCCCAGACCACGTTGACCAATTATGGCGAAGTGGTTGAAGTCACCGCTATCGTTGGCACCGGCAGCCGTGGCGGCGTCGACATGCCGTGGGGGGGCGCGGCGCAATACGGACATTTCGGTTTGGACCTGACCGGCTCCAACGGCGGGATCGTGCGGATTGACGATATCCAGATCATCGACATTACCGGGGCGTTTCTGCGCGATATGATCGGGGTTGTGGACGTGCGCGACTATGGCGCGGTCGGGGACGGTGTGGCGGATGATTCCGCAGCGTTCGAGGCCGCCGACAACGCCGCGGCAGGACGCAGGGTTCTGGTGCCTGCCGGGACCTATCGTCTGGCTTCGGGGGCCAGCATGAATTCCGAGATCGATTTCGAAGGCACGGTGACCATGCCCGACACGGCTATGTTGCTGTTGACCAAGAACTACGACCTGCCGTCCTACATCGCGGCCTTCGGGAATGAGGAACTGGCCTTCAAAAAGGCGTTCCAGGCGCTTTTGAACAATTCCGATCATGAATCTCTGGACATGAAGGGGCGCATGGTCACGGTCACGTCGCCCATCGACATGGCCGCGGCGGTGCCCAACAGAACCAGCTATTCAACCCGCCGCATCGTGCGCAATGGCCAATTCACCTGCGCGCCCGGTTCGGTCTGGGATACTGAGACATTCACGTCGCAAGCCAGCTACAACCCCAATGATTCTCGCACGTTGAGCAATGTCTCGAATATTGCCAACATTCCGGTTGGCGCGCTGGTCGAAGGCAACGGGGTCGGGCGCGAAGTCTATGTCCGGTCCAAGAACGTCGGCGCCGGGGAGATCACTCTGAACGTGCCGTTGCATGATGCCAGCGGGACGCAAACCTATACGTTCCGAAGCTTCAAGTTCATGTTGGATTTCTCCGGTTTCAGCAAGTTCGACAAGTTCGGCATGCAGGGGATCGAGTTCCAGTGCAGCGGCCATTGCAGCGCCATTCGGCTGGCCCCCTCCGGCACAGCGTTCAGCCTGGCGGATTGCTTCATTTCACGGCCAAAGGATCGCGGGGTCAATTCCTTCGGCACCGGGTGTCAGGGGATGCTGATCGATCAATGTCAGTTCTTGTCGGCAGAAGACGCGCTTGCGGTTTCATCCCGCAGCTCCATCGGGGTCAATGCCAGCGCCAATGATGTGAAACTGCGCCATTGCAGGGCCACCCGATTTCGTCACTTCGCGGTGCTGGGCGGGGACAACAGCATGGTTTTGGGCAATCACTTTTTCCAGGGGGACAGCGTAACGGACGGGGTTCGGTCCGCCGGGCTGGTGGTGATCGGAAATTTCACCAGCACCACGATCGCCGAGAATTACATCGACAATTGTTCGATCGAATGGACCAATGAGCATGATCCGACACCGGATGAAAACGGCGGGTTTTCGTTCAGCGCGATGAGCATCACGGACAATATCTTCCTGTCCGGCGATGTCGCACCGTGGTTCAGCTACATCGTGATCAAACCCTATGGCACCGGGCACTTCCTGAACGGGGTGACGGTGACCGGGAACAAGTTCCGCAGCATTCTGGGCAGTATCGACCGGGCCGAGCGGGTGGATACCAGCATCGCCGATCTGGATTACTCCCGGTTCAAGGAGGTGATTTACGAAGGCAACACGTATCACAACGTATCCGCCAAGGCGAAAAGCCCGCTGTATCTGGAATATTCGCGGTCCAGCCCGGCTTCGTCCTGGGTTGTTTCAACCGGGGGATTGTTGCCGTTCCAAGGCAACACCCGGGCGATCGAAAGCGTGACCGTGACGTCGGAGATCAATGATAGCAGCGACAACGCCTATTACGGAATGCCCTGGTGTGAGCTGAACTATGGCGCAAATGATGATCAGATTGCGTTGCGGTGGGAACGGCCTGTCAAAGGGTCGGTGTCGCTGATGGTGCGTGTCGGAAAGTGATCACCCCTCAAGGCCAAGGTCGTTCGCCGTCAATGTGAAGGCCCGCGCGAAGCCTCCATTCAGGTGGGCTTCGCGTATGTTGAAGCGGACGAAATGGAAGTCTGCGAAATCTGCGTAGAGCTTCGACTTCGGGTGAGTTTGCAGATAATGGGCGCGCAGCTCTGCATATCTGGAGGTATCCCGGCACATGAACTCGGCCGTGGCCATCAGGCTGAGCCGCGGATGGGTCAGCGGGTCGCCTTTGGGGCCGGGGTCTCCGATCAGCAGGCTGCAGGTCGGGTGGCGCCGCAGCGCGCCTGTGTGTTTTGCCAGATCTGAGATCAGGGTAATTGGCATGCCGTCCGGGGCCGTCCCGAAGGCAACGCGCGTCACGAAGGGCAGGCCGTTCTCAAGCAGGACGCCAAGCGCGGCATGGCGCGCGGTGTGGATCAGCGACCGGGCCTGTTGCCGGACCTCTTCATCAACGGGAAGGCTGGGCGGTCTCATGCGCTCAAACTGTCCGATTTTGCGCGCCCACAGAAGTTAAAACTGAAGTTAAAACTCCCTCCAGAGCGCAAATTTCGATCCCAGGGTCCGGTGTGGATTGGCGCGCACCTCCGGACTGAGAACCCATTGGACGCCTTTCTGGCCCCGTATCCTGAGACCGGGAAGTACCCCCCAAAAAAGAGGGTGCCCGGGGATACGGGCGGTTTCGATCTGCAGCATCGGGTTGATCTTGCGATCTGCCGACAGGCCGATGGTCAGGTCCAACTTGTCGATCCGGCCGCTTCCGCGGCGTAACTCCCGTGCAAGATCGATATTCAGCCAGCCCTGCCCCCAGCGGGTGGAAAGCGGCCGACCGAAGGACAGCATCACCTTCTGCATTGGATACCAATCAGTTCCGTCAGTATGCCGCCCGGCTGCGAATTCGAATGCAAGCCTGTTTCTGGCGTGTCGCCAGGGCAGGGGCGTGCGGACAAAGGCCAAGCGATGCCCCGACCCGGTAGAGGCCTGATGGAGGTCCAGCCCGAAGGTGAAATGCCGGCTTACCCCGCGTTCGAAAAAGAACCCGGTTTCCGAAGTACGCATCCCGCTTTGCTGACGCGTCGTTGAGGAGATTGAAACGAAGCTGTCCCCCGGCTCTCTGAGCCAGGATCCCGCCGCTGTTGGCGCCGCAAAAGCAAGAAGACCAAGCATGATGACCAACGGCAACAGATGCATGACGTGCGTCCCCCCTGCGATCCAGTCTTTCAAAACGTGGTTAATGAAGTGTTGCGACGCAGGGGCGTGACAAATTCGCCATTGCGTGTTTGATCGCGGGGTCTATGCTGCAATGCAGCAATGGCTGGGGGCGACATGGGACATGTGATTACGATAGCGCAGCAGAAGGGCGGGGCGGGAAAGACCACGCTTGCTGTGAACCTGGCTGTGGCCTTCGCGCGGCAGGGCCGGTCCGTCGCTCTGATCGACACCGATCCGCAAGGCAGTGCCGGACGCTGGTTCATGACCCGTCTGGATGCGATGCAGGAGCCGGGTCTGGAGTTCTCCACCGCCTCGGCCTGGGGGGTCAGCTATGAAATCCGCAAGCTGCGGGACAAGCACGACATCGTCATCATCGACACCCCGCCAAAGGCCGACAGCGATCTGAGGCCGGCGCTTCGGGCGGCGGATCTGGTGCTTGTGCCTGTGGCCAGCTCACATCTGGATCTTTGGGCGGTGGAAATGGTGCTCTACTTGGCTGACCGCGAAAGCAAGCCCGCGATGATGGTTATGACCCGTGCCCGGCCCGGCACCCGGTTGACCGCAGATGTGGCGGCCAAGGCGCAAGAGATGGACGCAACCCTGTCCGACGTGTCGATGGCTAACCGTGTCGTTTACGCGGAAACGCTGGGGCAGGGCAAAGCGGCGCTTGAGGCTCCCAAAAACCCGGCGCATGCGGAAATGCACGCGCTTCTGGCCGAAGTTTCCGATCAACTGGGGTTGGATGCCTATCTGCCTGCCTAAACGGTTGTGAAAGAAGCGGGTTTTCACGGACGGCCTCCTTGGCTTAGGCTGGAGACAGCCAATACGGAGGGCCAGATGCCGACGATAGCCAAAAGCACCGACATTCAAACGGTAATCACTACGTTTGAGATGACACCGGGGACCTGTCAGGACCTGCTGGATGCGCTGAATGACGCGTATTCCGAGTTCATCTCCAAACAGCCGGGCTTTATCGCGGCTGGTCTGCACGTGAATGACGCCCAGACACGGATTGCCAACTATTCCCAATGGCGCCGCCGCGAAGATTTTCAGGCCATGCTGCGCACGCCTGAGATGCGCGAACGCAACCGCAAGATCAGCGAGCTGTGCAAAAGCTTTGAACCGGTGATGTATGAAGTCGCCGCAACCTTTGACTGACGCGACCTGTTTTCAGGTCAAACCTCTGACCTGATTTGAATCAAGGTTCCCGGCTCCTTTTCGGCCCAAACTCATGACCAGCCGAAAAGGAGCCTTTTGATGTATCATAATATCCTTGTTCCGATCTCGTTTGACACCGAGCGCGATGTCTCGGGACCTCTGAAGCTGGCAAAGATGCTGGCAACCCCCGAAGCTCAGATCACCCTGCTGCATGTGGTTGAGCACATTCCCAACTACGCGATCAGCTATATGCCGACCGACTATCTTGTCTCGGCCCGCGCGGCGATCAAGACCGAGCTGGATGGCCTGGCGGCAACGCTGCCCAATGCGCGTGGCCTTGTAATCGAAGGGCACAGCGGCCGGTCGATTCTGGATTGGGCGGAAACCAACAAGCCCGATCTGATCATCATCGCCTCGCACCGGCCCGGTATGCAGGATCTGCTGCTGGGATCGACTGCGGCGCAGGTGGTGCGCCATGCGGCCTGTGCAGTGCACGTGGTGCGCTGAGCCACTGGAAAAGGTAGTGCCCCGTGGGGTGGTGTAAGAGGCCGCGCGCGAAGCCCTTGGCGTAGCGCAGCGCGCGGCCGGGCTGGCGGCCATCGCGCTTCTTCGTA
>JALEGX010000100.1 GCA_022763485.1 Paracoccaceae bacterium
AGATCCTCATAGCCGGTATGGCTCATCGCGGCGCCCGGTCCCTGAAACACGATGTGGAAATACAGGTGGATCGGGTGGCTTGGCACAATCCAGTGGATGCACAGCGTCGACAGATACAGGAAGTGCTCAACCGGGTGCATCGAAAAGCCAGACCACGGCCCGATATTGACGTTGCGGTGGTGCAGTGAATGCACCCGGCGGTACAGGAACGGCTGATGCAGCAACCGGTGCGCCCAGTAGAAGTGGAACGCCGACCACATCGGGATGATCACCAGGAACGCCAGGAACCAGACCGGGTTTTCCGCGAAGGTGATTGTCGGCGTGTAGCCATTCGCCATCAGCCACATGGTCACCGCCTGAAAGCCGGTCAACTGCAACACACCCGAGCCCAGAGACCAGAACATGTTGTCATGCACCTGGTTGGAGAAATTCCACAGTTTGTTATTCTTGCCCTGCGGACGATGATCGAACTTCAGCTTCTTCCCCTGCCCCTGACGGATGTAGAAGAACCAATGCAGCGAGCCCGCAAACAGGCAGATCATCGCGAAGTTCACCACCCAGATCTGCGCAATCCAGCCAAAGGCAAAGCTCTGCGCCTGCTCCAGCGATGGGTAGAAGAAGAACCACAGCGCCACGGCGACCAGCGCCATGATCACCCGTTCACTCAAGGTGAGCCAGTTGCGCGCCAGCCAGCCCAGCAAATACGCGGGATTTGGCGGCCACTGGAACACTGACGGATCCTGCAGCGGAAGGTCAGGATGATAGTTCCATTCACGGCTCATGCCTTCCATCTGCCCATCAGGGGCAGCGCCGGAAAGCTGTTCGGGGGTTGGTGCGGTGTCGGTCATTCTGGCATCTCCCTGCTGGCCAGCACGTCAGGCCCCGCGCTTGGTCTTCGCACGGGATCTGAGGTGTCGCGTGGATCGCGGAGCCACGTCGCTCTGAAGCTTGGTAGGTCGCAGTGCTGCAATCGCGGTTCAGTTCTCTTCGTCCATTGCAGCCAGATAGATGTCATGGAAATGGCGCATCGCATGCTCCGAGATGTCATGCGCATCCGGATCGGTGATGTACCAACCTTGCTGATATCCTTTCTGGTGCATGCCACGCTGCACGCTTTCACAAAGCGCCCGATCTTCGGCGGAGACCACATTTGTGCTCCACTCCGCCCGCTCGGCGGCGCGCGCCTTCATATCGGGGTCGGTCGGCTCTGCCGCGATCAGTGAAAAAGACCGGCGTTCGGTGAAATCCGGCGTAACAGGGTCGAATCGTGAGGCATAGAACCCGCGGGCACCGGGGAACTGCCCAAACACTGTGTTGGGAAACAGGAACCAGAATTGCCCGTCCAGCACGTCATGGTCCAGATCCAGCCGGAACGCCGCATTTTCCGCTTTTCGTGCAGTGGGCGCCATCTGGTAGGTGTAGTTCTGGTACAGCTCAAACCGGTTTTCGGCGATGTTCATCATGTCATCAAAGGAATGATGCGCCGGGCCGCAGTGATGGCACTCCAGGTAATTGTCCAGCATGACCTTCCAGTTGGCCTTGCAGCTGTAAGTATGCCCGTAGGCGCTGTCGCCTTCGATCTCCAATTCGCTCAGCTCCGGCACACGTTCAAGCAGCTGTGCTTCAAGGCCCGGGGCAAACTCTGCCAGAGATGGCGCAGATTCATCCAGATTGACAAAAAGAAACCCCGCCAACGTGTCGACCCGAACGGAGGTTAAGCAGACCTCTGACCGGGCTGGCGCATCAGTTCCGTCGCGCTTGGGCAGCCCGCGAAGCCGCCCATCCAGACCGAAGGTCCAGGCGTGGTAAGGGCAGGTCAGAACAGCCTTTTGCCCGGATCCTTCGACCAGTTGGTGCCCCCGGTGAGGACAGACGTTGTAGTAGGCACGAACCTCTCCCTCGCGGTCACGCACCAGAAAGATGTTCTGCTCGAACAGGGACAAAGTGATGAAGTCGCCCGGCTCTGCCAGTTGGCTTTGGTGCCCTGCCAGCTGCCAGCTTCGCAACAGAAGTTCGCGCTCAGCCGCTAGTGATTGGGTAGAGGTATAGTGTCGGGCGGCAAGGGTGCGCGCCCGGGGTTTGGTATCATCGAGCATGTTCTGCTCCTATTTTGGTGTTTCAGAGACGAAAGGCCCGCTTGAGCTTAGCTGGCGTAGTCCGAGCCTTCCGCGTCCAGGATGGCCTTGATCTCACGCAGGTGGGCTTCGGCCTGATCGGGGTAATCTTCCAGTTCCTGCGCCGTTTTTTCGGCGATCTCATCGCTCAGGACGCGCAGTTTCTGTCCGGTTTGCAGCGCCCGGATATAGGTCTCGGCGGCCCGCTCGAAATAATACAGCCGGTTGAACGTGTCGGCCGGATTGTCGCCGATCACCAGAACGCCATGGTTGCCCATGATCATCACCTTGACCTTGGGATCGGTCAGCATGGACGCGCAGCGCGCGCCTTCATCTTCAAACGCCAGACCGCCGAATTCATTGTCGATCACATAACGGTTGTAGAAGGTCGCGGTGTTCTGATCGATCGGCGGCAGGTTGCTGTCCGCCAAAGAGGCCAGAACCGTGGCGTGGATGGAATGCACATGCATGACGCAACGCGCCTGCGGGCACAGCCGGTGGATCGAGCCGTGCAGCCCCCAGGCCGTGGGATCGGGCGCCCCGGGCAGGTCCATCGTTTCGGCGTTGTTGGCGTCCAGAAACAGCAGGTCCGACGCACGGATCCGGGCAAAATGCATCTGGTTCGGGTTCATCAGGAACTGCGTGCCGTCATCATTCACCGACAGGCTGAAATGGTTGGCCACGCCTTCATGCATGTTCAGCCGCTCGGTCCAGCGGAATGCGGCGGCCATATCCACACGATCCTGCCAATGATCGATATTGGGGCGCAGATTGGTGACGGTCATGGCTGTTTCTCCCTGATGCCGAAGCCTCGAACCTTGGTTTCGGAAAACCTGCATAACCGGGGCGACTTTGACCAACGAAAAAAATCACGCTTACACAGTAGTAAAACTTATGGCAAAGTTATGCACATGCAGAAACAGCTCCCTCCTCTGGGTTGGCTCAGGACCTTTGAAGCCGCCGCACGCCACCTGTCCTTCACTGATGCCGCGCGGGATCTGAACATGACGCAGAGCGCGGTCAGTCAGCAGATCAAGTCACTGGAAGCGCATCTGGGGCGCGCCCTATTTCACCGCCGGCCGCGTGCGCTGGAACTGACGGAAACGGGCGTGACCTATCTGCCCGTCGTGCGCGATGCGTTCCGCACCCTGGTTCGCGGCACACGCGCGGTACTGGGAGACGAAGTCGACGCGGTGCAGGTTCAATGCAACATCACATTCGCGGTGAACTGGCTAGCCCCGCGTCTGCCGGCGTTCCGCAAGCTGCACCCCGACGTGCAGCTCAGCATCTCAACCGAATTGTGGGAACCGCGTGAAATGGCCGAAGGCGCCGCGGTCGAGATCCGCTACTCTCTGCGCCCGGCCCATACGGTCCGGACCGAACTGCTGTGCACCGACAGCTACTATCCCGTCTGCGCGCCGGGGTATGAGGTCAGCCTGGACAGCTTGCAGCAGCATCCCCTCTATGACTGTTCGAACCTGATGTCGAATTGGGCCTCATGGGCCGAAGATCAGGGTCTAAATTGGGAAAATCCCCCGATTACCTATGCGACCACCTACATGGTGGGCCTGTCCGTGGCGCTGGAGGGCGGCGGGCTGTGCCTGGGTCACGACATCATTGCCAATCATCTGATCCGCGAAGGTCGCCTGATCCGCCCCTTCGCCCATCAGACCAAAATGCCCGAAGCCTATTACCTGCTGCTGTCCCCTCAGGCCGAAGAAATGCCCGGTGCCGTCGCCTTTGCCGATTGGATCAGGTCCGAAGTGGCAAAGGAACGCATCGGTCTGTCCGGTGCTTAACCCACAGCACACAATCACCCTTTGGGTCGGCTGGGCACCCAGGCATATCCGTCGGCGCACAGAATATACGCCTCGCGCAGCCCATGGGGCTTGTCTGTTGCAGGTTGCAAGATCGTGGCGCCCAGAGCCTCGGCCCGCTCAACTGCCTGATCGGGATCCGTATCGTAAAGACGCAGCTCTATCCCCGCTCCGCGTGGCGGCGTCTCGGGCAGCAGGCCCAGCAACGGGTTGTTGGAATAGGTGTGGTCGGCGTGCAGCTGAAACAGCTGCTCCCCATACACCATGATGGCAAAATCATCCGTGACCTGATGTGCACTCATCCCGAAAACAGTCTCTAAAAAGGCAACTGTCTCTTGCACGTTGCGCACCAGAAGGTTCAGCCCGATCCCTTTCAGGCTTGCGCCAAACGCCTCTGCCCCGACTGTATTCAGATCCATGACGTTCTCCCCCTCCGTTCCCTACCTTGGCGACATTTGGTCAAAGCGCAAGCCAGGTCAGCGTTGACGTGGCTCGGCGGGACGTCACCGCTTCGTTACTCTGTTCGGGTAGAAGCCTTGAAATTCTTGCCACTTTTCAGACTATTGTAGGATGAGCTCGAAACCCTTCCCAAGCTGGCCCGACTCCGCCCCCGATCTGATCGCAACCGCAGCAGGCAGACGCCCGGCTGATCTGGTCGTCCGTGGCGGCATCTGGGTCAATGTCCACAGCCGTGAAATCCTGCCTGATCATGACATTGCGATCACCGCGGGGCGCATCGCCTGCGTTGTGTCCGACGCCTCGTATTGCATCGGGCCAGAAACCCAGATCATCGAAGCCAATGGGCGCTACATGATCCCCGGCCTGTGCGATGCGCATATGCACATCGAAAGCGGCATGCTGACCCCGGCTGAATTCGCCCGCGCGGTAATCCCCCATGGAACAACCTCCATGTTCACCGACCCGCATGAAATCGCCAATGTGCTGGGGCTGGAGGGCGTGCGCCTGATGCATGACGAAGCCCTGTTGCAGCCGGTTAACATCTTCACCCAAATGCCGTCCTGCGCGCCGTCGGCACCGGGGTTGGAGACAACGGGCCATGAAATCACCCCCGATGATGTGGCCGAGGCGATGTCCTGGCCCGGTATCATCGGCTTGGGAGAGATGATGAACTTCCCCGGTGTCGCACAGGCCGACCCCAAGATGCTGGCAGAGATTGCCGCCACGCAGAACGCGGGCAAAACCGTCGGCGGGCACTATGCCTCACCGGATCTGGGACCGGATTTCGCCGCCTATGTCGCGGGCGGCCCCGCAGACGATCACGAAGGCACATGCGAGGCCGACGCCATCGCTCGCGTCCGGCAGGGCATGCGCTCGATGATGCGGCTGGGCTCTGCCTGGTACGACGTCGAAAGCCAGATCACTGCGGTGACGGAAAAGGGCCTTGATCCACGCAACTTCATCCTGTGCACCGATGACTGCCATTCGGGCACCTTGGTGAACGACGGGCACATGAACCGCGTTGTTCGCCATGCCATCGCCTGTGGATGCGATCCGGTTGTGGCGTTGCAGATGGCAACCCTGAACACAGCCACGCATTTCGGGCTGGAGCGGGAAATCGGCTCGCTCACACCCGGACGCCGCGCCGACATGATCCTGACCTCGGACCTCAGCGCGCTACCTATCGAGCTGGTGCTGGCGCGGGGACAGGTGGTGGCCGAGCAGGGACAGATCCAAGTGGACTGCCCGCATCTGCACTGGCCGGACACCGCCCGGAACACCGTGCATCTGGGCCATGCCCTGACGGATCAGGATTTTGAGATCCCCTCCCCCGACGGCTCCAATGCGGTCAAGGCCAATGTGATCGGCGTGGTGGAAAATCAGGCCCCGACAAAGGCACTGCAGGTTGATCTGCCGGTCCATGACGGGCTGGTCGAAGGCACGGGCGATGTCTGCCAAATCGCGCTGGTCGAACGGCACCGGGCCACCGGCGGCGTGACCAATGCCTTTGTTTCCGGCTTCGGCTACAGCGGAAACATGGCCATGGCCTCAACCGTGGCCCATGACAGCCACCACATGATCGTGGTCGGAACTGATCGGGCACAGATGGCGCTGGCCGCCAACCGGCTGGCAGAGGTGGGCGGCGGCATCACCATCTTCCGGGAGGGAAAGGAACTGGCGCTGGTTGAACTGCCCATCGCGGGCCTGATGTCCGACAGCCCCGCCACCCAGGTCGCCGCCAAGGCCCAGGCGATGGTGGACGCCATGGTTGCCTGTGGCTGCTCGTTGAACAACGCCTACATGCAGCATTCCCTTCTGGCGCTCGTGGTGATCCCGGAGCTTCGCATCTCGGATCTTGGCCTGATCGACGTGCGCAGCTTCAAGAAAATTCCCTTGTTAGAGCCTATTTCATGAACAATCTTTGCCTGCCCCCGGATATGCCAGCCGCCGAGTTGTTCACCGATGCAACCGCCGCGGTCGATCGGCTTGAAAGCCTCTATCTCAGTGCAACGGACTACATTTGCGAAGCTTTCGCCCGCGCCATGGCGAAAGGGGCACCGGATTGCCGGATCCGTGCCTACTACCCTGAAATTCGTCTGACGACCTCGACCTATGCGCAGGTGGACACCCGTCTCAGCTTTGGACATGTCTCTGCGCCGGGCACCCACGCCACGACGGTCACGCGGCCGGATCTGTTCCGCAACTACCTGATCCAACAGATCGACCTGTTGATCCGCAATCACAACCAACCGGTGCTGATCGGCCCGTCCAGTACGCCGATCCCGCTGCATTTTGCCGTAACCTCCAAATCGAATCTGACTGTCCCGCAAGAGGGTGCCGCGGGTTTCACCCTGCGCGACGTCTTTGATGTGCCGGATCTGAGCACCACCAATGACGACATCGTCAATGGCACAAACAAACCCGAAGACGGAACCGGCCCGCTGGCATTGTTCACCGCGCAGCGCATCGACTATTCGCTGGCGCGACTGGCCCATTACACGGCAACAGATCCGGAGCATTTCCAGAACCACGTCCTGTTCACCAACTACCAGTTCTATGTGTCCGAGTTCGAAGCCTACGCACGCCAGATGCTGGCCGATCCGCGCTCCGGCTACACCAGTTTCGTCAGCACCGGCAATGTTGAGATCGAAAGCCCCGACGCAGTCATCGCCCCGGCTGACAAGCAACCGCAGATGCCGACCTATCACCTGAAACGGGCGGATGGCAGCGGGATCACCCTGGTCAATATCGGTGTCGGCCCCTCCAACGCCAAAACCGCAACCGACCATATTGCCGTCCTGCGCCCCCATGCCTGGCTGATGGTTGGCCATTGCGCGGGGTTGCGCAACACCCAGGCCTTGGGCGACTTCGTGCTGGCCCATGCCTATCTGCGCGAAGACCATGTTCTGGATGACGATCTGCCGGTCTGGACGCCGATCCCGGCACTGGCGGAAATCCAGATAGCATTGGAAAACGCGGTGGCCGAGGTGACCGAGCTGAAGGGCTATGACCTGAAGCGCGTTATGCGGACAGGGACCGTCGCCACCATCGACAACCGGAATTGGGAGCTGCGGGACCAATCCGGCCCGGTACAACGGCTCAGCCAGTCGCGCGCCGTGGCTTTGGACATGGAAAGCGCCACCATTGCCGCCAACGGGTATCGCTTCCGGGTGCCCTATGGCACCCTGCTCTGTGTCTCGGACAAGCCCCTGCACGGCGAACTCAAGC
>JALEGX010000101.1 GCA_022763485.1 Paracoccaceae bacterium
CCGGCAGGCGCTCTTTGAGCTCTTCCATGTGGGTCGGCAGATCACCATCGAACGCATCCAGCACCGTGCGGACGGCAGAGCCGAAGACCCCGTGATCGGCGATCTCTCCCAGCATGTCCGCCATCAGCCCGCGCGCCACGGCATCTTCGCCGTTCTGGGCCATTTCATGACGCAGCAGCTGACCATCAAAGAACCGGTCCAGCCCGGCCCGTGCATTGTTCTCCAGCACCAGCCGGATCACCCCCAGCGCCGCGCGACGCAGCGCAAAGGGGTCCTTGGAGCCGGTGGGCTTTTCGTCAATCGCCCAGAAGCCGGTCAGCGTGTCCAGCTTGTCGGCCAGCGCCACGGCCACGGAAACCGGTGCAGTCGGCACATCATCCGAGGGACCCAGTGGCGAATAATGCTCCATCGCCGCATTGGCGACCTCCAGCGGATGCCCAGCGGGCCCGGCATAATAGCGCCCCATCAGGCCCTGAAGCTCGGGGAATTCATAGACCATTTCGGACGACAGATCGGCCTTGGCCCATTTTGCCGCCGCTTCAGCCAGATCCGGATCCGCCCCGACAACGGGAGCGATGTCGCGCGCCAGCGCCGCAATCCGGGTGATCCGGTCGCCCTGCGTGCCCAGCTTGTTGTGGAAGGTCACATTGTCCAGCTTGCTCAGCCAGTCCGCCGCGCCCTCTTCGGCCACGCGGATGTCGTTCTCCCAGAAGAACTTGGCATCGGCCAGACGGGCCGACAGCACCTTCTGGTTACCCGCCAGGATGGTAGCGCCATTGTCGGCGGTTTCGCGGTTGGCAACGGTGATGAATTTCTCGATCCGGCCGGTCTTGGGGTTCTTCACCGAGAAGAATTTCTGGTGCTCCTTCATCGAGGTCTGCAACACCTCGGGCGGCAGGCCCAGGAATTCGTCATCGATGGAGCCCATCAGCACCACCGGCCATTCCACCAGACCGGCAACTTCGGTCAGCAGGCCCTTGTCCTCGACCACCTCCAGCCCGCTGGCGAAGGCCTGGTTGGTTGCGTCCTGCCAGATCGCCTCGGCGCGCTCGGACGCGTCCAGCACCACGAAGGCGCGTTTCAGCTTGGCTGCGTAGTCGTCAAAGCCAGTGACGCTGAACCGTGCAGGCGCCATGAACCGGTGGCCGCAGGTGGTGTCGCCCGATGTGATGCCGTCGATATCCAGGTCCACGACGGTGGTGCCCGCCTCATCGCTCAGCACGCAGAGGATGGAATGCAGCGGCCGCACCCAGCGCAGATTGCCCGCGCCCCAACGCATGGACTTGGGCCAGGGGAAGTTGCGAATGGTGTCTTCCAGAACCTCTGCGATGATCTCTGCCGCCGGGCGGCCGGGCTTTTCGATGGTGGCGAAATAGACCGCACCCTTGGGCGTGTCGCGCTCTTCCAGCTGCTCCCGGGTGACGCCCGCCCCGCGCAGGAAGCCCTCAACCGCCTTGTCGGGCGCGCCAACCTTGGGGCCCTTGCGCTCTTCGCGGATGGTCGGGCTTTCCGCCAGCACCCCCTCCAGCGCCAGCGTCAGGCGACGTGGCGTCGAAAAGGACGCGGCCCCGGCATAGGTCAGGCCCGCCTCAACCAGTCCATCCGTCATCCGCTTTTGCAGATCACCGGCAGCACGCGCCTGCATGCGGGCGGGGATTTCTTCGGAAAAGAGTTCAATCAGCAGGTCGGGCATCTGGAGTCCTCAGAGGTTCACGATCATCTGGATGACAATCGCATTGGCGATATCGACAAAGAAAGCGGATACAAGGGGGAGCACGACAAAGGCAATAGGCGAAGGGCCGTACCGTTTTGTCACAGCGGTCATATTGGCGATGGCGGTCGGGGTTGCGCCCAGGGCGAAGCCGCCAAATCCGGCGGCCAGAACGGCAGCGCGATAGCCCCGGCCCAGGAGCGGGAACAGCACGAACAGCACAAAGGCCACGGCAAACAGCGTCTGCGCCAGCATGATCGCCGCAATCGCAAGGCCCAGCCCGGCAATGGTCCAGAGCTGAAGGCTCATGAGCGACATGGCCAGAAACGCCCCCAGAGCAAATTCCGACACCAGCGCCAGCGCCGGGGTCCGGGCCACGGGGCGCGCGTGCGGAAACAGCCAGCTGCGCAGGTTGGCCAGAACAATGGCAACGATCAAACAGGGCACAAAGAGCGGCAGCTTTAGGCCAGCGCCTTGAAGCAGCGCAAACAAGAAGTAGCCGATGATGATTGCCACATTCAGGTAGAACATCACCCGCATCAGGTTCAGGTGATCGATGCCTTCACGCTCTTCGGGATCATGGGGCAGACCAACGGTATTCTCTTCCTCCGGGCGCGCCGGTGTCAGCGCATGACGGCGGATCAGGAACCCGGCCACCGGCCCCCCTACAAGCGCCGCCAGCACCAGCCCCAGCGTGGCCACCGCCACGCCAAGCTCTGCCGCACTGTCCAAACCGGTTGCGGCGGCCACGTCCGGCGACCATGCGATCGCGGTGCCATGCCCGCCGATCAGGGCTGCGGATCCAAACAGCACGCCCGATTGCCAGGGGTAGCCAAAGACCGCCGCGCCGATCACACCGATCAGGTTCTGCGCCAAGATGGTGGCCAGTGTCAGCACCAGCAGCACCGCCAGAGGCCGCCCACCGGCCAGCAGATCCGACAGCCGCGCGTTCAGGCCGATACCGGCAAAGAACAGGACCAGAAAGTAGTCCCGGCTTTCCAACTGAAAAGACAGCGACCGGCCCGTCAGCTCGAAGACCCCCCAGGCCGCCAAGGCCGCCAGCAGCCCCCCGGTCACCGGTTCGGGAATGTTCAGCTGGCGCAGCACCGAAACACGCGCGTTCAGCCCTGCCCCCAGCAGAAACACCGCAAACCCCAGGGTCACGGTGATGAAATCTGGTATGACGATTGGCGTGCCCATCTACTCCTGCCGCCCGGGCGGTCAGTTCCCCAACTCGCGCTTGGGACATTCCTCGCCCACGACGGTCCCGTCATAGGCTTTCTCACCGCATTTGTTCAGCTCATGCCAAGCATAGCCGCGTCCGTCGCTGGTGATTGCAATGATCCGGTCCACGCCGAAGTCCACGTTCTTGCGCGAAATAAAGGCCGTCGCGGTGCCCGCGTCCAGCGCCTTGCCCAGCGACTTGGCGTCGAAACAGTCAAACCAACCCGGTGCCACACGTGGTGCCTGTTCCCCCGCCAGAGTGAAACGGGACTTCAGGCTGCTCAGGTCCTCGGTCGTGGTGAAACAGGCGCGGTAGCGAATGGGCGAACTGTCCGCATCAATGGCGCGGAAGTCCCCATAGGCAATGGCCAGCGGTTCCCCGCCATCCTGCGGCATCAGAACCACGTCCTGACCCGGCACCGGCTGCACCTCTTCGTAGAAGGCATAGACCTGCAGATAGTACATGGCCACACCCGCGATCAGCGAGCAAACGGCAATCAGGATGACGAGCAGTTTTCCAGTCATGTCAGATGTCTCCGAAGCGACCTGAACGTGATCAGGCCGCATATCCCCCGGCTTCGGTCAGAACAAAGGCGTCGGCACATTGCTTGGCCAGCGCCCTCACCCGACCGATATAGGCCTGTCGTTCGGTAACGGAAATCACACCGCGGGCATCCAGCAGGTTGAAGATGTGGCTGGCCTTGATGCATTGGTCATAGGCGGGGTGCGCCATAATGATGCGCTTGCCGGTTTTCGGGTCTTCATGCTCCTGCGCCAGGATCGCGGCGCATTCGGCCTCGGCCTCCTCAAAGTGGCGCAACAGCACTTCGGTGTTGGCCACATCGAAGTTCCAGCGGGCGTATTCTTCTTCGGTCTGCTTGAACACATCGCCGTATTTCAGCGGGATCGGGCACTGCGGATCATTGAAGGGCATGTCCATCACGTGGTCGATGCCCAGCACATACATTGCAAGACGTTCCAGACCATAGGTCAGCTCACCGGACACCGGTTTGCAGTCATGGCCGCCGACCTGCTGGAAATAGGTGAACTGGCTGACTTCCATACCGTCACACCAGACTTCCCAGCCCAGGCCCCAAGCCCCCAGCGTCGGGCTCTCCCAGTCATCTTCGACAAAGCGGATGTCATGCAGGTCCATGTCGATGCCGATGGCTTCGAGCGAACCCAGATATAGCTCCTGCAGGTTCGGCGGGCTGGGTTTGATCAGCACCTGATACTGATAATAGTGCTGCAACCGGTTGGGGTTTTCACCATAGCGGCCATCGGTCGGTCGGCGCGAGGGCTGCACATAGGCGGCGGCCCAGGCCTTGGATCCCAGAGCACGCAGGGTGGTGGCCGGGTGGAAGGTCCCTGCCCCGACTTCCATGTCGTAGGGCTGCATGATCGCGCATCCCTGTTGCGCCCAGTAATTCTGGAGCCTCAGAATGATCTCTTGAAACGAGCGCGGCGCGCCTTGCTGCTGGGTCATGGGATTTCAGCCTCGGTTCGACACCGCCAGAACAGGCGGCAAATGCGTGTCTTTCCTATGCAAGCGCCCCGGCGGGGTCAACGGCGCAATGGGGTCGCAGCCCCGCAACCGGGGAAATGGCCCCAAAGTGACCGGCAACGTAAGGATTTCCCCCCCTCCATCTGCCGATCTGGGCATTCCATTGCGGGCCGGAAAATGCTTATCTGCACCGAAGATTTACTTTTTCGGGGGCACAGGTACCTGACATGAAGACTTTGATCGCTGTTTTGGCGCTCATGGCCGCGGTGATTGGCACCGTATCGACCGGGCCGGTCGCGGCCCAACAACAATCCGAGCAGGAAGTGGTCTGGATCCAGATCGAAGCTCATCCCTCTCTCAGCGTGGCCCAGGAACGGGCGCGTCTCTACTCGGGCGCGCTGGCCGATGTGAACGGCTTTTCGCTGGGCGGCACGTGGTACGGGATCCTGCTGGGTCCCTACACCCGCACCGACGCCGAACAGGTTCTGCGGGTCTACCGCCGCGAAGGCCAGATCCCGCGCGACAGTTTCGTGGCCCGCACCGGCAATCTGGGCCAGCAGTTCTGGCCCGTGGGGGCCAACATCCTGAACCGGGGTGTGGTCACTGCGCCCGTTGTCAGCGAAGAGCCGGCACAGCAGACCGCAACGGCAGAGCCCGTTCAGGCCGCGCCGGAACCGGCGGATGAAACCCCGTCCCAGGCGCGCCGCAGCGAAGGCCGCCTGACCCGCGACGAGCGCAAGGATCTGCAGATCGCACTGCAAGCGGCAGGGTTTTACGACTCGGCCATCGACGGTGCCTTCGGACGTGGCACACGCCGCTCCATGGCGGCATGGCAGGCCGAAAACGGGTATGAGCAGACCGGTATCCTGACCACGCTGCAACGTCAGGCGCTGATGGATCAATACAACGCCCCGCTGCTGTCGGTTGGCATGCAGACGGTGCGCGACGATCGCGCCGGGATCGAGATGCAGCTGCCCACGGGTGTCGTGCGCTTCTCCAACTACGAATCGCCCTTCGCCCACTATGGCGCCTCTACCGATCTGGGCGCGCGCGTCCTGCTGATCAGCCAGCCGGGCGACCGCGCCACGCTGTTTGGCCTTTACGACATCCTGCAAACGCTGGAAGTCATCCCGCTGGAAGGGCCGCGTGAGCGTAAACGCGACAGCTTCAAGATCGAAGGCCGTGGCAATGGTATCGTCTCAGTGACCGAGGTGACGCTGAAGAACGGTGAGATCAAGGGCTTCACCCTGGTCTGGCCGGAAGGTGACGATGCCCGTCAGGCCCGTGTTCTGGGCGAGATGCGCAAAAGCTTCACCCGCGTCGACGGCGTGCTGGACCCCGCGGCGGGCGCCGGTGCCGAACAGCGGATCGATCTGGTTTCGGGCCTGAAGATCCGTAAGCCACGCCTGTCACGCTCGGGCTTCTTCGTGTCCAACGATGGCGCAGTGATCACCACGGCCTCGGCCGTCGACCAGTGCAGCCGGATCACCCTGAACCACGACTATCAGGCCGAGATCGCCGCCACCGACGCGGCCAGCGGTCTGGCGCTGCTGCGCCCGGTTGAGCGTCTGGCGCCCATGGCCGTCGCACAGCTGACCGCGCAGTCCCCGCGCCTGCAAACCGAAATCGCCGTGGCCGGTTTCTCTTATGAGGGTGCGCTGGGGGCCCCCACGATGACCTTCGGCAAGCTGGCCGATCTGCGTGGCCTGCAAGGTGAGGCCGGTCTGGCCCGTCTGGATCTGGCCGTGCTGCCCGGCGATGCCGGTGGCCCGGTTCTGGATGGCACCGGCGCGGTTCTGGGCATGCTGGCCCCCGATCTGGGCGGCAGCCAGCGCCTGCCCGAAGGGGTCAGCTTTGCCGTTGATGCCACCAAGTTGCGCGATCTGCTGTCCCAGGCCGGGATCGGCGGTCAGACGGCCAATGGGGGCGATGCCCTGTCCCCCAACGCGATGAGCCGCCTGGTGAACGGCATGACCGTGCTGGTCAGCTGCTGGGATTGATCGGCCCCTGGTCTGAGTGACCACCCAAAAATCAAAAGGCGCGCCAAATTCGGCGCGCCTTTTTTCGTCCGGTGAGCAGACGGTGCCGTTGCTCAGCTCAGCTCCGGGGTCAGGCGGATCAGCGTCGGACCGCGCTCTGCAAAGGCGGCGCGCACAGCTTCCTGCATCTCTTCCAGCGTTGCAGGCGTGGCCGATTTGGCGCCATAGGCCTCTGCCAGCTTGCAGAAATCCGGGTTCCGCCCCACCACCGCATTGGGGGCAATCTGAGCGCGGATCATGCTGTCCTCGATCTCTTTCAGCTTGCCATTGTCCCAGATGATGATCGGCAGCGACAGGCCAAGCTCAACGGCGACGGCCAGTTCCTGCAAGGTGTATTGGAACCCATAGTCCCCGGCGATGGCCATCGTTGGCTTGCCGGGCCGGGCAACCGCCCCACCAATGGCAGCCGGCAGCGCATAGCCCAGGGTGCCAAAGCCCGTGGGATGATGCCAGTGACGTGGCCGCGACATCGGCCAGACCTCTTTGGCCACATAGGCAAACTGTGTCATGTCCGAATAGATCATCGCATCCAGCGGCACGGCCTGGCACAAGGCGTCCAGAACCGGTACGATCCCCGGTCTGTCGGCATCCGCCTCGGCCCGCCACTTTGCCCGCCATTCTGCAATTTCATCCGCGCTCCAGCCCTGCGCCGCAGGTTTGCCTTCGGTGGCGGTCCAAAGCGCCCGGGCAAAGCTGTCGGCATCCGACATGAGCTTGACCGTGCCCCGCTGCCCGTCGCTCAGCACCGCCGGATCCAGATCAACCCGGACCAGAGGCGCCGAATGTCCCAGGTCCTCACGCCAGAGATCGACCTCGGCCAGCTCCGTGCCGATGGCCACAATCAGGTCTGCACTGGCGATCACCTCTTTGCTGCTGTCGCGGGACAGGCAGGAGCCGAAATTAAGCTCATAGTTCAAGCCGGTCGCCCCGCGCCCGGCAAAGGTTTCGATCGTGGCAATCCCCAGCGGGGCCAGGACATCACGCCACAGGACCGAGGTTGCGCCCCCGCCCAGAATGAACAACGGGCGCTTGGCTAGGTTCAGCAGGGAAACCACCGGTGCAACATCCGGCACCCCGGCCAAAGCGCGATGCGCGGGCATGTTCGGAAAGGGCGGCAGATCGGCATCGGCCACCAGCTGTGCGATGGGCACCTGTATGTGTTTGGGACGTGGCCGCGCCGTTTCGAACTCTTCGAACGCGCGTTCCACCAGCCCATAGGCAGCCTGAGACGACATCGCCTGCTCCGACCAATCACAGATCGTTGCGGCGGCGCCCTGTTGGTCCTTCATCTGGTGCAGCTGACCACGGCGTGACGCGGTTTCATCCAGACCAGAAGAGATCACCAGCATCGGCACGGAATCCGAATAGGCCTGCCCCATGGGGGTCATGATGTTGCACAACCCCGGACCGGTGATCACATAGGCGACGCCGGGCTGACCGGACGCCCGCGCATAGCCATCCGCCATGAAACCGGCCCCCTGCTCATGCCGGGCCAGCACATGGGTGATGCCGCTTTCCTCAATCCCGCGATAGAGTTCCTGATTGTGAACGCCGGGAATGCCGAAGATCACTTCGACCCCGCGATCCCTCAGCATATGCGAAATTTGTGCCCCAAGCGGTCGTTTCATCAGGCCCTCCAGAATCGTACCGTCAAAATTGCATAGACCACCAGAAGCTCCAGTCGTCCGATCAGCATCGCCGCGCACAGCAGCCATTTGGCCGTGTCGTTGAGCCCTGCAAAGTTCCCCGATGGCCCGATTTCGGCCCCAAGGCCCGGACCGATATTGGCCAGGGCCGTTGCCGCGCCAGACACCGAGGTGATGAAGTCCAGCCCGGTCAGCGCCAGAGCCCAGGACAGGACCCCCATCGACACGATGAACAGGACGAAAAAGCTGATGACCGAGCTCAGGACATCCGGGCCGACGGGGCGGCCGTCATAGCGGGGCACGAAAACCCCGTTGGGCGAGCGGATACGCATCAGCTGTGTGCGGATCGAGGCGATCAGCAGCTGGTAACGGAAGATCTTGATCGAACAGGCGGTCGATCCCGCGCAGCCACCGATCAGGCCGACGAAGAAGAACACCGTGACCATGAAGCCGCCCCAGGCCATGTAGTCGGCGCTGGCATATCCAGTGCCCGAGATGATCGAGGTCAGGTTGAACAGCGCCTCGCGAAACGCCTGTTCGGGATGACGCGGGAAGACGAAATACAGAACGAAGCTGGCCATCAGAACCAGCGCGAACAGCACGCCCAGAAAGGCGCGGATCTGACTGTCCTTCCACAGGGGCTGCACGCTGCCGTTGAGCAGCTGCACATATCGGACAAAGGGCAGGGCCGCCAAAATCATGAAGACTGACGCGACATATTCAGTCGGGCCGGAAAACGCGCCGAACGAGGCATCATAATTGGCAAAACCACCGGTCGCGATGGTGGTCATCGCGTGGACCACGGCGTCGAACACCCCCATGCCCAGCACCGTATAGGCCAGTCCGCAGACCACGGTCAGCACCACATAGATCATTGAGATCTGCCCGGCGATCTGCTGCGCGCGCGGAAGGATTTTCCCAAAGGTATCAAACCCTTCCGAGCGGAAGATCTGCATGCCCCCGACCCGGAGTTCCGGCAGAAACACCATGGCGACGACAATGATCCCGATGCCGCCCAGCCATTGCAGGATGCCCCGCCACAGCAGGATCCCCTTGGGCAGCTCATCCAGTCCGGAAATCACCGTGGATCCGGTGGTGGTCAGGCCCGACATCGCTTCGAAGAACGCGTCGACGACCCGCAGTTCCGTGTCACCGATGATAAAGGGCAAGGCGCCGAACACAGGCAGAGCCAGCCACACCCCGGTGGTCAGAAGGAAGGTCTGCTGCAACGTCAGCCCTTCGCGCACGCCATTGGCGCAGCTCAACGAGATCAGCCCGCCCGCCAGACAGGTGATCAGGGCGCTTTCCAGAAAGACCAGCCAGTGCCCCTGCCCGGCCAGCAGGTCCACGAGCATCGGCAGAAGCATGGCCACACCCAGCAGGGCGACCAGCATTCCAATGACATATCCAACTGGGCGAAAATCCGGCATGGCGCAGGGTTGGCCCGGCAGTGCAGCAGTGTCAACCCAAAGTGCCTTGCCGGGTTTCAGCGGACCGGGACTGCGCCGTTTGCGTCAGCCTTTCTTGGTCGGGGCCTCCGGCATCACCGGCGGTTTGGCAGGGGCGCGGCGTTTGCGGCTGGGCGCGGCGGGTTTCTCCTGAACCGGGGCTTCCGCCTTGGTCTTGGGGGCTGCCGGCGTTGCAGAGGTCGCGGTCTTGCGGGCCGCTGCGGCGGGTTTGGCCGCCGGGGTTGCGGCTGCTTTTGCAACCGGCTGAACCGCTGGTTTCACCGGGCTGGGCTTGGCGGCGGGTTTCGTCTTTGCGACACGCTTGCGCGCCGGGGCCGGTTTGGCGGCCGCAGGTTTGGTGATCACTTCGGCCGGGGCTGCCTGGACGGGCTGAGCGGGCGCTTTGGCTTCGGCGCGGGGCGCGGCCTTGAAACTTGGTTTCTCTGCCGGGGCTTCGGCAGACGCGTCAGAGGTCGGGAACCCCATCAGCCGCATGTTCAGGTCGGCGGCGCTTTGGGCCGCGCGCAGCTGGGTAAAGGGGGCCTGCATGGCGGTGCTTGCCATGGTCTCCCACATCTTGACCTGCATCCCGAAGGTCTGGCCGACAAGTTGCAGGGCTACGGCAGGATAGAGGGTGGGAAGAGGAGTAAAGAGCATGTTCGGGTCCTTGAAATCGGTTGGAGGAGTGTCACTCGACCAGAACCCGTTGCCGTTTCCCAAGCTGATCCGGCACAACGGGGGCCGGGCCAGGGTAACAATTTCGTCCGCAACATGGGCATCGCGCTCCAGTCTGGGGCGGTCATCGAACCCAGCGGTTCGACCCCGCTTTCCAACCTGACCCTAGCATAAAAATGCCGCATCAGCAGCATGAATTGCTGCGATGCGGCAAAATTGAGCGCCCAACTGTGTTATCCGCGATGAATCAATGTGCTGAACATGTGCGGATCCAGGCTTTGCTGCTTGAACAGCGCCCCTTCGGTCAGCACCGAAACCGCGTCATGGCTGTGCAGGCTTTCCTGATGGCTGGCCACAACCCGGAAATCGCCGACCCGCGAATCAGCCAGCAGAACCTCGCAGAACGAGCGCGCCGCATCTTCGACGAAGATGGGATTGGCCGCATTCAGCTCGGCAAAGGCCTGTTCGTCTTCGCGTTTGACCATCACCTGCGTTTCGGTGGGCACCGCGCGGCGGCAGAGGTCAATCAGGTCTTCGAACCACAGGCACCCTGCCCGCTCATCCACCTGAACGGAAATCCGGGCGACAGACCGCTGCGAATGCGGTGTTGCCAGCTGCCCGCGCGCCGAGCGCGCATGTTCGCTCAGCTCCAGGGAACAGGGGCACGTGGAGGAATAGACGTAATCCAGATGAATGATCTTTTCCCGGATCCCATCGTGGTCCACCAGTTCCAGCGCGATATCATAGTACTGATATCCGCTGAGGCCCGACCGCAGGCTGTTCACCATCGCCGGGAACGAAAAGCGCATCTGGATGCGGGCATCCGGGCTTTCCAGGTCCGACAGGTAGTCATCCAGCGCATTGGCCATCACCTCAAAGCTGAAGCGACGTTCGGAATGCTTGTAAAAGGACCGCATGATCCGGGACATGTTGATGCCCTTCTTGCCAGCGTCCAGGCTGACGGTGCCGGTGACGGATGTTTCAAGCGTCAGGTCGGCGCCATCACGGGTGTGAAAGCGGATCGGCAGGCGGAAGTTGGAAATACCCACGTGCTGAATGCGCTGCTTGGCACCGCGGATCAGGCTGGAGGGACCGTTTTGCAGGTCGGGCAAGGTTGCGCGATAGCGCTCGTCGGCCACGAAATCCTCGGGATATTGCCGGGACAGATCCGGGTAGTTGCCGACCTCACGCCCCGGCAGCAACCGGGCCACAGCCGGATCGAGCTGGGCAATTTCGGTTTCCGTCGCAGAACCCGCCCACTTGCGCAGAACAGCCAGCGCCGCCTCGGCGGTTTCCAAGTCCGGCGTTTCGTCCATGCTCCGGGAATGAATGTTCATCGGCGCGTTCCTTCCTTTGCCCCCGTCGAACGCAATAGCGCCCGAACAGACCAGTTACATAGAGCTTTACGCAGGAAATATCAAAACGGATCAGTCAAATGCGGCGGGTTTCGCGCCTGATCTGACCTATAAAGCGTCACAAAGCGCCCGAAGCCGCCGCGACCGCGCTTTGTGGTTGGCATAGACCATGACATAGGGACGGGGCAGCGGCAGTGCGAAATCTGTCGTTTTCACCAACCGGCCCGCCCGAATTTCCCCCGCCAGAACCTGCTCGGGCAGCAACGCCACACCAAGCCCGGCCTGCACCAGCGCCACCGCCGAGGGGACCGACGGGGCGACGGTCACCGGCGTATCCGGGACGGCCTGCCCCTGCGCCGCGAAATACTGTGCCCAGCCGGGGACCGATGAAATCGTCCGCCCCCAATCGACCGAGATCAGCCGGTCACCTTGCGGCGTCATGCCCGAACGGGCGGCCACCACGACCAGCCGGTCGGAAAACAGCTCGGTCATGCGATAGTCGGGGTGTTCGCCACCGTAGGTCAGCCGGGCGTCTATCCCCGCCTCTTCCAGATCCATCGCATCATCTTCGATCCGCAACCGGACAGAAAGGTCGGGACGGGCCTCCTGTAGCCGCGCCAGCCGCTCTGGCAACCACAGCTGCGCCAGCGCCGGCGTGGCCGAGATCACCAGCGTCTGCCGTTTGCGGCCTTCGGTCAGGGTTTGGGTAAAGCCCGCAATGCCGGTCAGCGCCGAGGCCGCGTTCTGATAATATTCCCGCCCCGCATCGGTCAGCCGGATTCGGTTGGCCCGCCTTGAGAACAGCTTCAGCCCCAGCCAGTCCTCCAGATTGCGCACCTGCATGGACACAGCAGCCGAACTCACCCCAAGCTCTGCGCCGGCGGCAGAGAAAGATCCGGTGCGGGCGGCGCATTCAAAAGCGCGCAGGGCGTTCAGAGGGGGCAGTTTCATGACGCCATAGTGAAAGTTTTTCTTATGGTCGCCAAGATAATTTATGGTGGCTGAACCCTCCAAACCGGGCGAAATTCGGTGCAGACACTTCTCAAGGAACCTGCACATGCGCGATATTCTGGATCTCGACCGTTACCCGCTGGACCGTCCCGGCAGCCCGGAGTGGCAGGCGCTTGTGGATCGCTGCCGCGCGGATCTGGCCCGCGACGGGATGTTCAATCTGGAAGGTCTGATGCATGGGCAGGTTGCGGCCGATGCGGCCAAGGAGATGGCGCCCAAGTTCAAATCCGAAAGCTTCCTGCATGAGCGCGAGCACAACATCTATTTCAAGGATGAGATCGAGGGCCTTGCGCCAGACCACCCTGCCCTGACTCGGTTCAAGACCTCAAACCACACGCTCTGCGCTGATCAGCTGGAGGGATCCCCCCTGCTGCGGCTTTATGAGTGGCCCGAATTCGTCACCTTCCTGGCCGCCACCATGGAGAAGGATGCGCTGCATATCATGGAGGATCCGCTCGCCCGGGTGAACGTGATGTCTTATGATGACGGTCAGGCGCTGAACTGGCATTTCGACCGGTCGGAATTCACCACCACCATGCTGATGCAGGCGCCCGATCAGGGGGGCGAATTCATCTATCGCACCGACCTGCGCACCGATGACGACCCGAACTATGACGGCGTCGCCAGGATGCTGAACGGCGAAGACCCCGAGGTCCAGGCGCTCACCCTGACCCCCGGCACGCTCAACATTTTCCGGGGCAAGAACACGCCGCACCGCGTTGGCGACGTCAAAGGTGAGACGGAACGCGTGATCGCTGTCTTCTCCTTCTATGACCGTCCCGGCGTGGTGTTTTCGCGCGAAGAGCAGATCGGGTTCTACGGACGCGCCATATGACCGAGCTTTCCGTCTTCAAGGACGACCGGAAACGCACCTTTCTGAATGCCGATGGAGCGGACAAGCCAATAAAGTCACCCTTGGCGCAGGACGTGCTGGACCGGGCCCGGGCCTATCGCCTGCGCCGCCTGCGGGACGAGATGGCGCGCCAGGATGTGGCCGGGCTGCTGCTCTATGACCCGGTCAACATCCGCTATGCGTTCGATTGCTCCAACATGTCGATCTGGACCGCCCACAACCCGATCCGCTATGCGCTGATCCTGAACGGCGGGCCGGGCATCATGTTTGAATTCAAGGCCTGCGAACATCTGAACGACGGGTTGCCCGGCATTGACGAGGTGCGCACCGCAATTGGCTGGATGTTCATGTGTGCGGGCGATCAGGCCGAAAGCCGGCTTGCCCCCTGGGCTGATGAAATCGCCGGGCTGGTTCGCGAATATGGCGGGGGTAACATGCGCCTGGGCGTGGACCGGATGGAGCCCGAAGGCGTTCCTGCGCTGAGCTCCCGCGGCATCGACATCGTGGATGGTGGTCAGATCACCGAAATCGCGCGGTCGGTCAAATCGGCTGATGAAATCGCCCTGATGCGCTGGACGATCCGGGTCTGTGAGGCCGGGATGGCGCGGATCTATGATCACTCTATCCCCGGCGCCACGGAACAGGAACTGTGGGCACATCTGCATTTCGAAAACGCGCGCTCGGGCGGGGAGTGGCTGGAGACCAAGCTGCTGACCTGCGGCCCCAACACCAACCCCTGGTACAATGAATGTTCCGCCCGCGAATGTCTCGAGGGCGAGATGATCAGTTTCGACACCGACATGATCGGCCCCTACTGCTATTGCGCCGACCTGTCG
>JALEGX010000102.1 GCA_022763485.1 Paracoccaceae bacterium
CCGCGAAGTTGTAGTCCCGTTCCACCATGAACAGCGAGCCACCCAGGATGGCGCAGTTCACGGTGATCAGCGGCAGGAAGACACCCAGCGCGTTGTAGAGCGGCGGGAAGTACTTATCGAGCACCATCTCCAGGATCTGCACCAGCGCCGCGATCACCCCGATATAGGAGATCAGGCCCAGGAAGGTCAGATCGACCTCGGGGAAGCCGGCCCATGCCAGCGCACCGGGCGACAGCAGATAGGTCAGGATCAGGTTGTTCGCAGGAACGGTAATTGCCTGAACGATCATGACCGAGATGCCAAGCCCGATCGCTGTCGAGATCTTCTTGGACACCGCGATGAAAGTACACATGCCCAGGAAGAAGGAGAGGGCAAGGTTTTCAACAAAGATCGCCTTTACGGCAAGGGAAATCAGACCTTCCATCAGTGATCCCCTACAACTTGGATTTTGTATTCACGTTCTTCCACCTGTTCGGGCTTCCACGAGCGGAAGGCCCAGATGATCAGACCGATGATGAAGAAAGCCGACGGCGGCAGCAGAAGCAGGCCGTTGGGCACATACCAGCCACCGTTGTTCACGGTTTCCAGGATGGTCACGCCAAACAGCGAGCCCGAGCCGAACAATTCGCGGATCACACCGACCAGCATCAGGATCAGGCCATAGCCCAGACCGTTGCCGATGCCGTCGATGAAGGACGCGACGGGCGGGTTCTTCATGGCGAAGGCTTCGGCGCGGCCCATCACGATACAGTTGGTGATGATCAGGCCCACGAAGACCGACAGGGTCTTGGAGATCTCAAAGGCATAGGCCTTGAGCACCTGATCCACCAGGATCACCAGCGAGGCGATGATCACCATCTGCACGATGATCCGGATCGAGCCGGGGATGTGGTTGCGCAGCATCGAGATGAACATCGACGAAAACGCCGTCACCAAAGTCACCGCCAGCGCCATCACGAAAGCCACTTGCAGCGACGAGGTCACCGCCAGCGCCGAACAGATGCCCAGCACCTGAAGCGTGATCGGGTTGTTGTCGACCAACGGGTCGACGAGCATGTCTTTCCGGGTCTGAGCCATCAGAGATCTCCCGCTTTCAGGTTGGTCAGGAAGGGGCCGTATCCGGCTTCACCCATCCAGAACCGGACCAGGTTGTGCACACCGGCCGTGGTCAGGGTTGCCCCCGCCAGAGCGTCAATGTGGTGATCTGCACCGGCGGCAGGGGCGGTCTTGGCCACGGTGATCTGCAGATCGCCGTTTTCGTCGGCCAGCCGCTTGCCGGACCACAGGGCCTTCCAGCGCGGGTTGTCGACCTCGGCACCCAGGCCGGGGGTTTCGGCATGTTCATAGAACTGCAGGCCGAAGATGTCGTTGCCGTTCTCTTCCAGCGCGATGAAGCCATAAAGCGTGGACCAGAGGCCATAGCCGTGGATCGGCAGGACAACCTTGTCCAGCGACCCGTCTTCGTTGCGCAGCAGGTAAACGGTGACAAAGCGCGACTGACGACCGATCGAAGCCGGGTCTTCGGTCAGCACGATCGAGGTTTCCGGATCGCTGGCCGCGGCGCGGTCATCAAAGGTCTTGGCGTCGAACGCGGTGGTGAAGACACCGTTTTCCAGCTCCAGAACCTGCGGTTCAAAGACGCTGAACGCATCGACGATATCGGTGCCGGGCTCATAGAGACCCGCAACCTGCAGAATGTTGATCTGCTTGTCCTTCAGCTTGTTCACTTCCTGGATCGGGCGCAGCGCCACCGCAGCGGCGGACACGATCATGGAGGCGACAAGACAGAGCGAGACGGCAACGAAGACGGTCTTGGGAACCGAATCCGTCGGCAGATCCAGAAAGCGCCGGATCGGGCCCTTGTTTTGCTGTTGATCAGACATTGCGACGAGCCCTCCGCCGGATGTTTGCCTGGACCACGAAGTAGTCGATGAGCGGTGCGAAGACGTTGCCGAACAGAATGGCCAGCATCATGCCTTCGGGGAAGGCCGGGTTGATCACGCGGATCATCACCACCATGAAGCCGATCAGCGCGCCATAGATGTAGCGGCCCAGATTGGTGTGGCTGGCGGATACCGGTTCGGTGACCATGAACGCCAGGCCGAAGGCGTAGCCGCCCACAACCAGGTGCCAGTGCCAGGGCATCGCGAACATCGGGTTGGTGTCCGACCCGATCAGGTTCAGCAGCAGCGAGAAGCCGATCATGCCCCCCAGACAGCCGACAACCAGACGCCAGTTGGCGATCTTGGTGATCAGCAGGAAGCCCAGACCGATGAAACAGGCCAAGGCCGAGGTTTCGCCGATGCTGCCCTGAACGAAGCCCAGGAAGCTGTCCATCCAGGTGGAGCCCTGAACCACGATCTCCTGATAGCCCTGCGAGGCTGCAATCGCCAGGTTGGTCGCGCCCGAGAAGCCGTCAACCGGGGTCCAGATCGTGTCGCCCGACATGTTCGCCGGATAGGCGAAATACAGGAAGGCACGGCCGGTCAGCGCCGGGTTGAGGAAGTTCTTGCCGGTGCCGCCAAAGACTTCCTTGCCGATGACAACGCCGAAGGAAATGCCCAGGCCAACCTGCCACAGGGGAACGTCCGGCGGCATGATCAGCGCGTAAAGCATGGAGGTCACAAGGAAGCCTTCGTTGACTTCATGGCCGCGCACGGTGGCAAAAAGCACTTCCCAGATGCCGCCCACCACCAGCGTGGTGATATAGATCGGCAGGAAGTAGAGCAGGCCGTGACACATGTTGGCCAGCGGGTTTGCGGCGTTGAAGCCGATGCCCAGCGTGTCGATGATCCACGCCCGCCAGCCCGAGGGGCCCAGCGTTTCGATGGCCATGTTGACCTGATAGCCCACATTATACAGGCCCAGCAGGATACAGGGGATCGTCGCGATGACCACATAGGTCATGATCCGCTTCATATCGATGTAGGACCGGGCATGCGGTGCCGCGGTGGTTACGGTTTTCGGAGTGTAGAGGAAGCTTTCCACCATCTCGTAGACGGGGAAGTATTTCTCCCACTTTCCGCCCTTGGTGAAATGCGGCTCTATCCGATCGAAAAAGTTTCGCAGACCCATGGCGTCACCCTTCCTTTTCGATCTTGGCCAGGCAATCGCGCAGCGCCATGCCGTATTCGTATTTTGCAGGGCAGGCGAAGCCGACCAGTCCAAGGTCCTCTTCGTCCAGTTCCAGCGCGCCCAGTGCCTGTGCGGCGTCGGTGTCCATGACCAGCATGGCCCGCAGCAGTTGGGTCGGCAGGAAGTCCTGCGGCATCAGTTGCTCGAACGTGCCGGTGGGCACCATCGCGCGGCGACCACCGTTCAGGTTGGAGGTCAGCGCATAGAGCTTGCGCGAGAAGGCAGAGCCCAGAACCGGCTGCACCGCGAACTTGCTGGGCATAGGACGGATCCAGCCCATCGGGATCTGCTTGTGATCCTCTTCGATCACGGTGATCTGACGGTCATAGCGGCCCAGATAGGCCGAAGGCCCTTCGCCGGCGCGTCCGCTGAGCACCGAGCCGGAAATCAGGCGGGCCGGAACCGACTCGTCGATCTCGCCCTGGGTCAGTTCCAGCATGGAGGCCCCCATGACGGTACGAACCAGACGCGGGGTGCGGCAAAGTGGTCCGCTAAGCGCGATCACCCGGTTTGCGTCCAGGGTCCGGGTGCGGACCAGACGGCCAATGGCGATCACGTCCTGATACCAGATCGACCAGACTGTGGTGGTCGCGCTGGGGGGCGTCAGGAAATGCATATGCGTGCCGGGCAGGCCAGCCGGGTGCGGGCCGCCGAAGGCGACGCTTTCGACACCGGGTGTGTCGGCGCCGGGGATGTTCGCCCCGACTTCGTGACATACATATGTGTCACCGTCGCTCAGCTGGGCGATGGCTTTCAGGCCAAGCGCGAAGTCTTCGGGCGCGTCGGCGATGATCTCGGCCGCATCCGGGGACAGCGGTTCGGAATCCATCGCGGTCACATAAAGCGCGGCAGGACGGGTGTCCGGGGTCGGCACCTTGGAATAGGGGCGCGTCCGGAACGAGGTCCAAAGACCTGCGGCGCACAGCAGATCCGCCAGCCCTTCGGCCGTGTCGGGATTGCCCGCATCCGAGAAGTCGACCGGGGCCGGGCCCGCGTCATCAACTTCGATCTCCACACTGATCAATGCCCGCCGAGCACCCCGGTTCACGGCCTTGACCCGGCCCGAGACCGGAGAGGTAACCATGACTGTCGGAGTATCTTTGTGGGCAAAGATAGGTGACCCGCAGGCGACTTCGTCGCCTTCCTGGACGGCCAAACGCGGTTTCAAACCAATGTAGTCAGAACCCAGAACGGCGACCGTCCTGATTTCTGACCGGCTGTTGATTCCGCTGTCTGGCGCTCCGTGTAGTGGAAGGGTGAGCCCCTTCTTCAACAAGAACGTTCGCACGCTGGTATCGCCATTCTGCTTTGTGAATTCTGCCTCCGGTTAACATCCAAAGGCGGCGGACCTCCACCCCTAAACAGGTTTTTTTCGCAGAACGCTTGAGGTTCGCGCCATTTTGCCTCAACAGGGGGGCGCAGAAATTCTGACCTAGCATCCGGAAGTGAGGCCGAGACGTGAAAGACCCCATCAAGTTCAGCAGACGCACCGTTCTCTTTCTCCCGTTCGCGCTGGCCGCTTGCAAGGGCGGTCCCGCTGTTCACCAGCTCAGCGGTGCGACCATGGGGACAACCTATTCGATCACCGCTGTCGATCATGCGAAATCGAGCAGCGAAGCGGAACTGCGGGACACGGTTGAAACCGTCCTGGCCGAGGTCAACACCCAGATGTCCAACTGGGATCCGTCCTCTGAAATCTCGCGCTTCAACCGCGCACCGGCAGGCCAGAACATCGCCGTTTCGCGCGATCTGGCACAGGTCATGCAAGCCGCTCAGGACGTCCATGACGCCAGCGGTGGCCAGTTCGACGTGACGCTTGGCCCGGTCATAGAACTGTGGGGATTCGGTGCCCGCAACGCAGGCGCACACCAGCCCAGCGACGCGCAGATCCTGGCCGCTCTGGAAGGCACCGGCCAGCGTGAGCAGGTGCAGGTAAACGGCACAAATATCAGCAAAAAAATCGCCTCCACCGAAGTCTACCTTTCGGCCATCGGCAAGGGCCACGGTGTGGACCGTGTGGCCCGCGCGCTGGAAGAAAAAGGCATCACCGATTACCTGGTGGAAATCGGCGGCGACCTCTACACCGCTGGCCTGAACCCCGAAGGCGAAGCCTGGCAGATCGGCATCGAAACTCCCGATGCGCTGGACCGTCGCGTTCAGTCCGTTGTTGGTGTCTCGAACCTCGGCATGGCGACCTCGGGCGACTACCGCAACTACTTCGAAAAAGACGGCGTGCGGTACTCGCACATCCTGGATGCAAAGACCGGCCGTCCGATCACCCACACCACCGCGTCCGCGACGGTTCTGACCGACAATGCGATGCTGGCCGACGCCTGGGCAACCGCGATGCTGACCCTGGGCCGCGAGCGCGGAATGGAGATCGCCGAAGCGCACAACATGGCGGTTCTGTTCGTCGAGCGTGACCTGGAAGCGACCGATCTGCGATTCGTTGCGACGCCCAGCAGCCGGTTCGCACAGCTTCAGGCCTGATCCGGGGAGGGGATTCGCATGGAAACCTTCTTCCTCGCTTTTGGTCTTCTGCTTCTGATCATGCTCGGGATGGCCCTGGGCGTGATCTTCATGGGCAAGCGCATCAAAGGCAGCTGTGGCGGCCTGAACGCGATCAGCGATGCCGATCACTGCGTGGTCTGCAACAAGGAAATCGATCCTGACAGCCCGCTGCGCGAGCGTCTGCAATGCCCGCGCGCCCGCAAGATGCTGGAGCAGGCCCAGGCTGAAGCCTGAGCTTATCCTGCCTTCATCGGCAGGAACCCAAGAACAAGAAGGCCCGCGGCAGCGGCGGCTCCGAACAGCCAAAGCTGCCATCGCGGGCCTTCTGCTTTCCAGACGCGCCGATACTGGTAGCCACAGAACACCGCCGCCACAAAGATCACGGTCGCCGTTGCCGGGGTGAGATAAATTACGTCCGTCGCCACGCGCGCTATTTCCCAAACTGTATTTTCTGGTTTACGCTTAGTGACATAGTTGAGCCCAGACTTTCAATACGGGAGGACGTCGTACCCAATGCCAGCTTCATACCAAACGCCCAAGCGCGGTGATGCCCAGGACAAGACCAAAACGGTAAGCCAGTCGGCCAGCACAAACGTGGCAAAAGATACCGCGACCGTGCGCAAGCTTCTGGAAGGCAAGGGACGCAATGTTTTTTCCATTGGTCCGGATGACACGCTGTCCGCTGCGGTGGCCATGCTGCGGGACAAGCATGTGGGGGCCTTGATCGTCACGGACGCCAGCGATTCGCTGGTCGGGATCCTGTCCGAGCGCGATATCGTGCGCAAACTGGCCGAAACCCCCGGTCAGACCCTGCCGCAGAAGGTGTCGGACAACATGACGCACAAGGTTGAAACCTGCAGCCCGGATGAGACTCTTGTGACCGTTCTGCGTCGTATGACCGACGGCCGGTTCCGCCACCTGCCGGTGCTGGACAACGGGACATTGTGCGGAATGGTGACCATCGGGGACGTGGTGAATCACCGTTTGAACGAACTGGAGCACGAAGCGCTGCAGCTGAAGCAGATGATCGTCGGTTGATCTCTGCGCGTCGGGGCGGCAGGTCGTCGCCCCGTCTTTGGCCAAAGAAGGCGGTGCCGCTGCGCTCGGTCCGAATTCTGCCTGATTTTTGCGCATCCTCCTGAAAATTGATGATCTGGCGGGCAGGGTGCCCGGCTGAAAATGCTGCATTGCAGCGCAAGCTTGAGGCGCGGGACGCTTGCCGTCAGTTGATCGGGCATGAGCCCGAGTTTGACAGTCGTCGTTGTAGAGCAGAACCGTGATCGCGCGATCGCGATCGTCGATGCTCTGAAGGAAACCGGAAATGTCGATGTCCATGTGATCAGCGAGGCATCGGGACTGGCGCGCAAAATCGCCATCCACAGCCCGGACATTGTGCTGATCGATATCGACAACCCCTCCCGTGACAGGTTGGAAGAGCTGACCATCGCCTCTGGCCCGATGGATCGTCCGGTTGCCATGTTTGTTTCCGGTGCCGCGGGGCAGTTGGCCAAGGCGGCGGTTGAGGCCGGGGTGTCCGCCTATGTGGTGGACGGGCTTCAGGCGGAGCGGATCAAACCGGTGATCGACACCGCCATCGCCCGGTTTCAGGTCCTGCGCCAGATGCGGACCGAACTGGAAGAGACCCGCCGCGCGCTGGAAGAGCGCAAGGTGATCGACCGGGCCAAGGGCCTGTTGATGAAGGCCAAGGGCATTCCCGAAGATCAGGCCTATGCGCTGTTGCGCAAGACGGCAATGAACCAGAACCGCCGCGTGGCGGATGTGGCCGAAGCGCTGGTCACCGCGTCGGGGTTGCTGTCATGAGAACGGTCAGCCTGCCCATTGCCTATATGCCGCTTGTGGATGCGGCCCCGCTGATCGTTGCCCGCGAAATGGGATTTGATCAGGCCGAAGGGGTGTCGCTGGACCTGCGCGCCGCACCGTCCTGGTCATCCCTCCGGGACATGCTGGCGTTTGGGCATGTGGATGCCGCGCATCTGCTGTCCCCGGTGCCCGTGGCCATGGCGATGCGCCTTGGGGGAATCGCCACCCCGATTTCCGCCGTGTCGGTGCTGTCGTTGAACGGCAATGTCATTGGGGTCGGCAATCGGCTGGAACAGCGACTGTTGGACGCCGGTTATGGCTTTGATTTCCACGACGCCCATCGGGCAGGGGCGGCGCTGGCTGATGCCGCCGCGGGCGAGGTGGTCTTTGGCGTGCCCTTTCCGTTCTCCATGCATGTTGAGCTGCTACGCTACTGGATTGCGGGAACCGCATTGGCCCAGACAAAAGTCGACATCCGCACCGTCCCCCCGCCACTGATGGCACAAGCCCTGGCCGCAGGCGAGATTGACGCCTTCTGTGTCGGGGAACCCTGGGGATCCGTGTCTGTCGACAATGGCGTCGGGGCGCTTTTGCTGCCAGGAACCGCAATCTGGAGCTGCGCTCCGGAAAAGGTGCTGGCGGTCAGAACCGAATGGGCCGAGACCGAGCCGCACCTGCTGGGCGGTCTGATGCGGGCGATCTGGCGGGCGGGGCGATGGCTGTCGAAGCCGGAAAGCCGGACTACCGCGTCCGAAATGCTGTCGCGCCGGACCTATCTGGATGTGTCGCCCGAACTGATCGACCGGGCCTTGATGGGGGAATTCACCATCTCTGCGCGCGGCGAACAGCGTCAGGTTGATGGGTTTGTCGAGTTCTTCAATGGGGCCGCGGCCTTCCCCTGGCGCAGTCAGGCCAAGTGGATTGCCCATCAGCTGGCCGGTCGGAACGGTCTGGACCATGCCGAGGCCGGACATCTGGGGGGCGCCGTGTTTCGCAGTGATCTGTATCGCAGTGCTCTGGCCGGAACGCAGGCCGAATTGCCCGGCGCGTCCGAGAAGATCGAGGGCGCGATTCCCGCAGAGGCGCTGGTGCCCGCCGCGACGGGCAGCCTGATGTTGCCAAGAAACGTGTTCTTTGACCGTCGCGTTTTTGATCCGAGCGGGGTGGAGTGCTGAATTTTTTTGCACTGCGGCGCGTGTTTTGCTGCATTGCAGAAAAAGCTGAGTGTCAGACGCAGTTTTCTGGTGACGCTGAAGACGCTGCATGACTTAATCAAGACATCGGTAGGCAACGACGCAGACCGAAGGAATTCGCCCGAAGATGCGGGCACCCAATAAGAGCAAAGCCGCTCGACCCTCCACCGACTTCTCCCGGTGGTGTGTGTCGGCGGCTTTTTTGTTTGCCCGGTGACTGAACCGGGCTGTCAGGCGCCAGCAATTGGCGGACAGAAAGGGACGAAATGAAAAAACTTCTTCTGAGCCTCGCAACCACGACCGCGTTGACTGCACCGGCCTTTGCCGAACCGCTGGAGCTGGAAAAGGACGAGCTGACCTTTGGTTTCATCAAGCTGACGGATATGGCGCCGCTGGCGGTCGCCTATGAGCAGGGCTATTTCCTGGACGAAGGTCTGTTCGTCACGCTGGAAGCGCAGGCCAACTGGAAAGTGCTGCTGGACGGCGTGATCGACGGACAGCTGGACGGCGCGCATATGCTGGCAGGCCAGCCGCTGGCGGCGACCATCGGGTATGGCACGCAGGCGCATATCATCACGCCGTTCTCCATGGACCTGAACGGCAACGGCATCACGGTTTCCAACGAAATCTGGGAACAGATGAAGCCCAACATCCCGGTGATGGACGACGGTCGTCCGCAGCACCCGATCAGCGCGGCCGCCCTGGCCCCGGTGGTTGAGAAATACAATTCCGAAGGCAAGCCCTTCAACATGGGCATGGTGTTCCCGGTGTCGACCCACAACTATGAACTGCGCTACTGGCTGGCGGCAGGTGGTCTGCATCCGGGGTACTACAGCCCCGAGAACGTCACCGGCCAGATCGGTGCGGATGTGTTCCTGTCGGTGACCCCGCCGCCGCAGATGCCCGCGACGCTGGAGGCCGGCACCATCTATGGCTACTGCGTGGGCGAGCCGTGGAACCAGCAGGCCGTGTTCAAGGGGATCGGCGTGCCGGTCATCACTGACTATGAGCTGTGGAAGAACAACCCCGAAAAGGTCTTTGGCCTGAATGCCGAATTCGCCGAAACCTATCCCAACACCACGCTTGCCGTGACCAAGGCGCTGATCCGTGCCGCCATGTGGCTGGATGAGAATGACAACGCCAACCGCCCGGAAGCGGTCGAGATCCTGAGCCGTCCGGAATATGTGGGCGCGGACTATGACGTCATCGCAAACTCGATGACCGGGACCTTCGAATATGAGAAGGGCGACAAGCGGGATGTGCCGGACTTCAACGTCTTCTTCCGCCACAACGCGACCTATCCCTTCTATTCGGATGCGGTCTGGTATTTGACCCAGATGCGCCGCTGGGGGCAGATCTCGGAAGCGAAATCCGACAGCTGGTATGATGAGGTCGCCAAATCCGTCTACAAGCCGGAGATCTATCTGGAGGCCGCGCGCCTGCTGGTGGACGAAGGTCTGGCCAATGAGGCCGATTTCCCCTGGGACAGCGACGGCTACAAAGCCCCGACGCCCGCCGAGGATATCATCGACGGCATCGCCTATGACGGCCGCAGTCCGAACGCATATCTCGACAGCCTGCCCATCGGCCTGAAAGGCGCGCAGACCATCGTCGGGTCCGAAGTCCAGGGCTGATCAACCGGCCCAGCGTGCCCTCCGATCAGGAGGGCACCCCACAGCACACACCAGCCAAAACGAGGATATCCGACATGACGACCGTCGATCCCGAATTTGCCGCCAGTGAAGCCAAGCAGGCGCGTCGCGCCCGGCTGTTCACCCGCATCAATGCCGCCGACAAATGGTTCCAGGTCCTTGGCCTGAGCTGGGCGACACCTGTTCTGAAAGCCGCAGCAGGGGATAATCCCAAGGCGCAGATGGCGGAGATCTGGCGTCTGCTGGTGGTGCCTCTGCTGGCCATTGCCGCCTTCCTGATGGTCTGGGGCACGCTGGCGCCCAAGGTCCAGACCTCACTGGGGGCCGTGCCCGGACCGGCGCAGGTCTGGTCGGAGATGGTCAACCTGCATGAGGATGCGCAGGCCAAGGCCAAGAAACGCGCCCGTTTCGAGGAGATGGTCGAGAAGCGGAATCAGAAGCTGATCGCCTCGGGCCGGGCCGACCAGGTCAAGCAGGTCGCCTATACCGGCGCGCCGTCCTATTACCAGCAGATCTGGACCTCGATCAAAACGGTGTTCTTCGGCTTCCTGATTGCAACTGTCGTGGCGGTGCCGATGGGGATTGCGGCGGGGTTGTCGCCCACGGCGAATGCAGCGCTGAACCCGCTGATCCAGATCTTCAAGCCGGTTTCACCGCTGGCCTGGCTGCCCATCGTCACGATGATCGTCTCTGCGGTTTATGTGACCAACGACGGCTGGTTCGCGAAATCCTTCCTGATCTCTGCCATCACGGTGACGCTCTGTTCGCTGTGGCCGACGCTGATCAACACCGCGCTTGGCGTGGCCTCCATCGACAAGGATCTGGTCAACGTGTCCAAAGTGTTGAAAATGAACACCTATACCAAGATCACCAAGCTGGTTTTGCCCTCGGCACTGCCGCTGATCTTCACCGGTCTGCGCCTGTCGCTTGGGGTGGGCTGGATGGTTCTGATCGCGGCCGAGATGCTGGCGCAGAACCCCGGGTTGGGCAAATTCGTCTGGGATGAGTTCCAGAACGGCTCGTCCAGCTCCCTGGCCAAGATCATGGTCGCGGTCTTCACCATCGGCATCATCGGCTTCCTGCTGGATCGTGTGATGTATGCCCTGCAATCGCTCTTCACCTTCTCGAACAACCGGTGAACGTCATGAGCATTCTGAAATTTGACAATGTCAGCAAAAGCTTCGGTGAAGGCACCCAGCGGACCGATGTCCTGAAGAACATCAACCTGGAGGTTGCGGAAGGGGAATTCCTGGTGCTCTTGGGCTTCTCCGGCACCGGCAAGACCACCCTGATCAACCTGATGGCGGGGCTGGACACCCCCACCGAAGGTGCGGTGACCTTCAAGGGCGCGCCCATCACCGGGCCGGGGCCCGAACGCGGGGTGATCTTTCAGAACTACTCGCTGATGCCCTGGCTGACGGTATCGGGCAATGTGGGGCTGGCGGTGGATACGGTGTTCCCGCAGCTCAGCAAGGCCCAGAAGGCAGAAAAGGTTGCCCATTTCGTGCAGATGGTGGGCCTGAGCCACGCCGCCGCACGCCGCCCGGCCGAACTGTCGGGCGGGATGCGCCAGCGGGTCAACGTGGCCCGCGCGCTGGCGATGAACCCCGAAGTCCTGTTGCTGGATGAACCGCTGTCGGCGCTGGATGCGCTGACCCGCGCCAATCTGGCGGATGAAATCGAAGCGATCTGGGACGCAGAGAAAAAGACCTGTGTCCTGATCACCAACGACGTGGATGAGGCGATTGTTCTGGCCGACCGGATCATTGCGCTGAACCCCGATGGCACATTGGGACAGGAGTTCCGGGTCAGCATCCCGCGTCCGCGCGAACGGTCCGAGATGAACCACCACGAAGGGTTCAAGGCCCTGCGTGCGAAGGTCACCAAATACCTGATGGATGTCGGGATTGCGGCCAAGGCCGAAGGCCATCGCGTGTTGCCCGATGTTACCCCGATCCACGGCGTGCCGACCGCGGTGAAGGACGCGCAGAAGGGTCTGACACAGCACAACTTCCTGGACTTCTCGCAACTGCACAAGATCTATCCGACCCCCAAGGGCCCGCTGACCGTGGTCGAAGATTTCGACCTGAAGATCCAGCGCGGCGAATTCATCTCGCTGATCGGGCATTCGGGGTGTGGCAAATCCACCGTGCTGACCATGGCGGCGGGGCTGAACGCCATCTCCAAGGGCGGGATCCGACTGGACGGTCGTCACGTGGAAGGGGCGGATCCGGAACGCGCCGTGGTGTTCCAGTCCCCGAACCTCTTTCCCTGGCTGTCGGCCCGCGAAAACGTGGCCATCGGCGTGGACAAGGTCTATCCCAAGGCCAGCCAGGCCGAGCGTCAGGACGTGGTGGAATACTATCTGGAGCGCGTCGGACTGGCCGATGCGATGAACCGCCCGGCACATTCCATGTCCAACGGCATGAAACAGCGGGTTGGCATCGCACGGGCCTTTGCCCTGTCGCCCAAACTGCTGCTCTTGGATGAACCCTTCGGGATGCTGGACAGCCTGACCCGGTGGGAGCTGCAGGAGGTGCTGATGGAGGTCTGGTCGCGCACCAAGGTGACCGCCATCTGCGTCACCCATGATGTGGATGAGGCCATCCTGCTGGCAGACCGCGTGGTGATGATGACCAACGGCCCGCAGGCCACGATCGGCAAGATCACCGAGGTGGATCTGCCCCGGCCACGCACCCGCAAGGCGCTGCTGGAGCATCCCGACTACTACACCTATCGGCAGGAAGTGCTGGATTTCCTTGAAGAATACGAACACGGAGCCAAACCCAAATCGCCGACCCCCAAGGCGATTGCAGCGGAGTGAGCCAATGAAACAGAAACTTGTAGTGATTGGTGCAGGCATGGCTTCGGGCCGGGTGCTGGAGCATCTGACCGACGCGGCGCCGGACGCCTTCGACATCACGCTTTTCAACGCCGAACCCCGTGGCAACTACAACCGCATCATGCTGAGCCCGGTGTTGTCAGGCGAAAAGACCTATGAAGACATCGTCACCCATGACGACAGCTGGTACGCCGAGCGCGGCATCACCTGCCGGTTTGGCGAAAAGGTGCTGAAGATCGACCGTGACCTGAAGGTTGTCGAGGGCGAAAACGGCCACGTTGCCTACGATAAGCTGCTATTCGGCACCGGATCCACCCCCTTCATCATCCCGCTGCCCGGCCATGATCTGGAAGGCGTCATCGCCTATCGGGATCTGGAGGACACCCATCGCATGATGGGCATGGGGCCGGACAACAAGGTGGTGGTGATCGGTGGCGGATTGCTGGGGCTGGAAGCTGCCGCTGGCATGGCCGCGCACGGGGTGGATGTCACCGTTGTCCACATCATGGGGCACCTGATGGAACGCCAGCTGGATGAGGCGGCGGGCTACCTGCTGAAGAAGTCGCTGGAAGACAAGGGGATCAAGATCCGCCTGCTGGCGAATTCCAAGCAGATCCTGGGCGAAGACGGCAAGGTCAGGGCGCTGCTGCTGGACGATGGCACGGAACTGCCCTGTGACCTGCTGGTGATGGCCGTGGGCATTCGCCCGGCCACCGCCTTGGCGCAGGAAACCGGGCTGGCCGTGGGCCGCGGCATCCACGTGGATGACCAGATGGTGACCTCGGACGCGGATGTGCTGGCCGTTGGTGAATGTGTCGAACACCAGGGCGAGGTCTTTGGCCTTGTGGCACCGCTTTATGATCAGGCCAAGGTGGTTGCCGCCACCCTGCTGGGCGATGAGGCGGCGTTCCAGCAGAAGACGCTGTCCACCAAGCTGAAGGTCACCGGCTGTGATCTGTTCAGCGCCGGCGATTTTGCCGAGGCCGAGGGGCGAGAGGACATTGTCTTCCGCGATCCGGCGCGCGGCGTTTACAAACGGCTGGTCATCGAAGAGGACAAGCTGATCGGTGCGGTCATGTATGGCGACACCGCCGACGGCAGCTGGTTCTTCGGCTTGATCAAGGACGAAACCTGCATCGAAGAGATGCGGGACACGCTGATCTTTGGTCCGGCCTACCAGGGAGGGGACGCTGCGGACCCTCTGTCAGCCGTTGCAGCATTGCCGCCTGAGGCGGAGATTTGCGGCTGCAACGGCGTATGCAAAAGCGATATCGTCGAGGTGATCCAGGGCGGGGCCGGGGATCTGGGCGCGGTGCGCGCCACGACCAAGGCCAGCGCCTCCTGCGGGACCTGTACCGGGCTGGTGGAGCAGCTGTTGCAGGTCACGCTGGGTGATGATTTCCAGATGCCGACGGCGCAACCCATCTGTGGCTGCACCGAGCTGACACATGAAGATGTGCGCCGCCTGATCAAGTCCAAGCCTCTGAAATCCCAAGAGGCCGTCTGGCAGGAGCTGGGATGGACCAGCCGCAATGGCTGTCATGTCTGCCGCCCGGCGATCAACTATTACCTGCTGTCGGACTGGCCGTTGGAGTATCAGGACGATCCGCAGAGCCGCTTTGTCAATGAACGCAAACACGCCAACATCCAGAAGGATGGCACCTTCAGCGTGGTGCCGCGCATGTGGGGTGGGATCACCAACCCCGCAGAGCTGCGCGCCATTGCCGATGCGGCTGACAAATACGATGTGCCCACGGTCAAGGTGACCGGCGGCCAACGTATCGACCTGCTGGGGGTCAAGGGCGAAGACCTGCCCGCGATCTGGGCCGATCTGAACCGGGCGGGGCTGGTGTCAGGCCATGCCTATTCCAAGGGGCTGCGCACGGTGAAGACCTGTGTGGGTACGGACCATTGTCGCTTCGGTACTCAGGACAGCACCGGTTTGGGGATCAAGCTGGAAAAGATCCTGTGGGGGTCCTGGACGCCGCACAAGCTGAAACTGGCGGTGTCGGGCTGCCCGCGCAACTGTGCCGAGGCAACCTGCAAGGATATCGGGGTCGTCTGTGTCGACAGCGGCTATCAGATCAGCATCGGTGGCGCGGCCGGGATGGACGTCAAAGAGACCGAGCTGCTGTGCCAGGTGCCGACCGAAGACGAGGCCATCGAGGTCGTGATGGCCGTCACCCAGGCCTATCGCGAAGGCGGCAAGTATCTGGACCGGCTGTACAAATGGCTGAACAAAGTTGGCATGGACTGGGTCAAGGCTCAGGTCGTGGAGGATCTGGAGAACCGTGTAGCGCTGGTGGCCCGGTTCGAGCTGTCCCAAAGCATCTATCGCAAGGACCCCTGGGCCGAACATGCGCAGGAAAAGGCGCGGGACTACGCCCCCCTGGCGGATCTGACACTGGAGGCAGCGGAATGAACTGGATCGACATCGGACATATCGAAGAGGTGCCGCTGCGCGGGGCGCGGGTCCTGAAAACGCCGGTCGGCTGCATTGCAGTCTTCCGCACCGGTGAGGCCGAGATCTTTGCCGCTTCGAACAGCTGCCCGCACAAGCAGGGACCGCTGTCCGAAGGGATCGTGCACGGGCAGTCGGTGACCTGTCCACTGCACAACTGGGTGTTTGACCTGAACACGGGCGAGGCCCAGGGTAGCGATGACGGCCGGATTGACGTGTATCCGGTTCGGCTGGAGCACGGACGGATCCTGATCGACGGCGATGCGATCGGTCAGCGGAGTGCGGCCTGATGGATGGCTCCAACCTGCCTGAAATCCGCTCCACCTGTCCGTATTGCGGCGTTGGTTGTGGGGTTCTGCTGCGCCCGGATGGGGCAGGTGGCGTGGCTGTGCGGGGCGATCCGGATCACCCCGCCAACAGGGGGCGGCTCTGTTCCAAAGGGTCGGCCCTTGGGGAAACGGTCGGGTTGGACCAGCGCTTGCTCACCCCAAGGGTCGAGGGGCAGGACACGGACTGGGACAGCGCGCTGGATCTGGTGGCGGACCGGTTTTCACAGACGATCCGCGATCATGGCCCCGACAGCGTTGCTTTCTATGTCTCCGGGCAGTTGCTGACCGAAGATTACTATGTCGCCAACAAGCTGATGAAGGGCTTCATCGGGTCCGCCAACATCGACACCAATTCGCGCCTGTGCATGGCCTCCAGCGTTGCGGGGCACAAAAGGGCCTTTGGCACCGATACGGTTCCGGGCATCTATGAAGATCTGGAAGAGGCCGATCTGGTGGTGCTGGTCGGCTCCAACCTGGCCTGGTGCCATCCGGTCCTTTACCAGCGGCTGATGGCGGCGCGGCAAAGCCGCGGGACCAAGATTGTCGTCATCGATCCCCGGCGCACAGCCAGCTGCGATCAGGCGGACATGCATCTTGCTCTGCAACCCGGCAGCGATGTCGCGCTGTTCAACAGGCTGCTGACCCGGATTGATGGCGATCAGGGGTGCGATGCCGAATTTCTGAATAAAGCCAACGGGCTGAGCGTGGCTCTTGAAGCGGCCGCTGCGGATGATCCTGCGGTCACCGGCCTGTCCCCTGATCAGATTGAGGCCTTTTGTGACCTCTGGATCGGCACAGGGCGTGTGGTCACCATCTACAGCCAGGGCGTGAACCAATCCTCCAGCGGCACCGATAAGGTCAACGCCATCCTGAACTGCCATCTGGCAACAGGGCGCATTGGTCGGCCGGGCATGGGGCCGTTTTCGGTGACCGGTCAGCCCAACGCCATGGGCGGGCGTGAGGTCGGCGGGCTGGCCAATATGCTGGCCTGTCATCTGGATCTGGAAAACGCCGAGCACCGAACCGCCGTGCGCGGGTTCTGGGACGCGCCAGCCATGCCGGACAAACCGGGGCTGAAGGCGGTGGACCTGTTTCAGGCCATAGAGGCAGGGCAGATCAGGGCCCTGTGGGTCATTCACACCAATCCGGCCGTCACCATGCCCGAGGCGGACAGAGTGGCAAAAGCCATCAAAAACTGCCCCTTTGTGGTGGTCACTGATATCACCGCACAGACGGACACGGCCCGTTTGGCCGATGTTCTGCTGCCTGCGGCGGGCTGGGGTGAAAAGAGCGGCACCGTCACCAATTCCGACCGTACCATCAGCCGACAGCGCGCGGTGCTGTCACCACCGGGTCAGGCACGCCCCGATTGGCAGATCCTGTCACAGGTTGGCACGCGCATGGGATGGGGGCTGGCCTTCGATTATGAAACCCCGGCCGAGATTTTTCGCGAGTACGCGGCCCTGTCGGGCGTGGCACGCCGGTTTGGCAGGGATTTTGACATTTCCGGTTTTGTGGATCTGTCGGATGAGGCCTATGCCGCCCTTGCACCCACCCGGTGGCCGGTCACGGAAAGCGGCGCGGGGGATCGGTTCTTTGGCGAGGGGGCGTTTTTTCACCCGGACGGCAAAGCGCGGTTCATCCCCGTTCGCCACAGGGCACCCGCCGTTCAGCCCGACGCGGAGTATCCGTTTGTCCTGAACACAGGCCGTATTCGCGACCAGTGGCACACGATGACGCGCAGCGGTTTGTCCCCGCGCTTGTCGGCGCATCTGGCAGAACCTTTTGTCGATATCCACCCGCGGGATGCCCAGGACCTTGGTTTGGCCCCCGCAGATCTGGCCGAACTGAAAAGCCCGGCGGGACGCGGGATCTTTCGCGTGCGGATCACCGAAGATGTGCGTCAGGGACAGCTCTTTGCCCCCATTCACTGGACCGGGGAAACCGCGCCGTCAGCGCGTGTGGACGCGCTGGTGCCAGCGGTGACTGATCCGATTTCAGGCCAGCCCGAAAGCAAGGCCACGCGGGTTTCGGTCGCACGGCTTCAGGCCGCTTGGTACGGCTTCGCCATCTCAACCACTCCGCTAGAGGTTGAGGCGGAATATTGGGCGGTGGCCCGCACCGAAAACGGCTATCGCACAGAACTGGCGGGATGTTCGGACATTGAGGACTGGGAACAGGCTGCGCGCGGCTGGTTCGGCGTGCCGGATGCGGATCTCGTCAGCACCTCGGATCCGAAGCGTGGGACTGTCCGGTTGGCCTTTGTGAAGGATAACAAGGTCTTGGGCGCGCTTTTCGTGGCACGGGAACCCGTCGCGATCATGCGGGACTACCTGTCGTCGCGCCCGGATGTGACGCCAGCCCAATTGCTCGCGGGCCGGGCCTCCGGCGCTTTCCGGGATCCGGGGCCCACGGTTTGCGCCTGCTTCGGTGTTGGAGCCAAGACAATCCTGCGATCCATCGAGAGCGGCGCGGTCACCAGCTTGGATGACATCGGACAAGCGCTGCATGCGGGAACGAACTGCGGATCCTGCAAACCGGAGTTGGCGGATCTGCTGGCCAAGGCTGAACCGATTGCAACACCTCGGGTTGCCGAGGCGGGGTAACCCACTGCGACACCGTAAAAGGTGCAGGTGGTCGTTGTCTGACGGTGCTGCGATTACGAAAACCGGTGCCGCCGACGAGGCGACACCAGTTTGTTCAAGGGATCGGTCGGGGGGGCTCAAAGATCCCAGATGGACAGCTCCGTATCCGCAAAGCGCAGGTATTCGATGTTCAGCAAACTGTCGGTGCCCTCTGTGTCTGACACCACGGTTGCGGATCGGGTGCCGGTTTTGGTGATGGCATAATCGGCCCGGTTTCCGGCAAAGATCA
>JALEGX010000103.1 GCA_022763485.1 Paracoccaceae bacterium
GCGGCGACGATGATCGCCGCGCAGTGAACGAGCAGCACCAGCTATGAAGAAGCAGGTGGACGCCAGTTCCTACACCATCTCCCGGGACACTACCCTGTTTCGCAACCAAAGGCGGCCGGGGCGCCTGTTTGCCTGTGCAGATCAGTGAGCAGGGTGACGCGCGTCTTGTCGCCTCCTTGAGACCACGCATGAACGCCGTAGGGTCGGTGGCGGCTTCGCGGACAAGCGGGGATGGTGTCCTTATCCGGAAGTAGGACTAAACACTCAGCGTGTGCACCATGATGCCATGTGTCTGGTCGTCTTCACCGGGTCGCATCCGCAGCATCGCAAGGCTTTGGTCCAGGTCTTCTTGTGAAAAATCGCGGGCGATCATGACCACGCGGCTGGTCGTGTCCCCCTCCGGCCAATCATGCAGCGGCACCGGTGGTTCGAAGATGTGCTGAACCCCGTGGAACACGAAGGGCGTCGGGACGTCCTGGATATGCACGATGCCCTTCAGGCGCAGAATATCGGCCCCTCGCAGCGCGATCAGTGAATCCAGCCAGAAGTCGAACACGCTTGCCGGAATCGGCGAGTCGAGCGTGGTTGACGCTGTCTTGATCCGGCTGTCTGTCGCGTGATGTGAAGGCCCGCCAAGCTCCAGCAAGGGGTCCATCCTGCGCGTGCCGAACCCGGACAGGCCCGCAAGGGGATCCTGCTGGGGCTTGGGTGACGGCGTGGCGAGCCAGCCGAGAGCGTCGTCGCGTGTTGTGTCCTTGCGCATCGCGCTCAGTTGGAACAAAGCGCCACTTGGCACCGCGCCATATACGGCTTCGATACGTTCTGCCCCGGGGTTCAGCCGATCCAGACGCCGGGCCAGCGCCCATGTGTCAGCGGGCTCTGCAAGATCCGTCTTGGTCAGGATAATCCGGTCTGCCATCGCGACTTGCGCCTGGGCCTCGCCATAGCGATCCAGCGTCAAAGCACCCAGGGCGGAATCGACCGCTGTCACGATGCCGTCCAAAACGAAATGTGCCGCCAGATCCGGGTCGATCAGCAAGGTGTGATGCACGGGGCCGGGATCTGCCAGGCCCGTTGTTTCGATCACCACCCGGTCAAAGGTCAGCTCTCCGGCCGCGTGACGGGTGTGCAGCGACATCAGGGTTCGGGACAGGTCCCCACGGATCGAACAGCAGATGCATCCGGCCGCCATCAGAACGACGTCTTCTGCTGTTTCCTCAATCAGGTCGTGGTCCAGACCGGCGTCCCCGTATTCATTTACAACAACCGCGATCCGTCCTGCGTTCGGATCATGCAGCAGCTTGTTCAGGAGGGTGGTCTTTCCGGCCCCCAAGAACCCGGTAAGCAAGGTGACTGGGGTCGGAGTTTGCATGTCGATCTGGTCTTTCGGGTTGTGAAATTTGCTATTCATAGATGTTACGTTATAACAAAGCAAATCGCAAGGTGATCCAATGGGCAGAGGTCCGTTCACCAGTCGCATTGGGGCAGGAAAGACCGAAGACAAAGATGCCCGGTCCAACGCCAGAACATCAGCACAGAGGCCGTAATGAGTTTTGCAGCGCAAATTTCCGGGAAAGCAGCAACGCTCTGGCACATTCAACGTGTCAAACGGCTGGTGCGTGATGTCGCCGGTTTGGGGCCGCTTTCTCTGATTACTGTGGTCGAAATAGACTGCTGGGAACTTGACTGTCCGGGACCAACGACCCAGATCACGATCTTGGATCCCTACATGGAGAAACGCTGTCTTGTGCTGCACTTACCGATCAGTGCAATTCAGGTTTCGAACCTGAATGTGTTGCAGACCTGAAGCGACCTTTCGTCATGGGGCGGACCTGATCAGCGGACACATGGTTGTCACGTTGCCTGCCTATGCAGACACCAGCACGACCGAGGGTGATGGACATGAGAGACATGGAGACTAACCGGGCCTCAGCAGAGGGGCAGAGCATCCCTGCGCATCGCAAGCATGACCGCCCTTTGCGTAGCCAGATGGCGCAGCTTTTTGGTGGGGCCTCTCCCGTAGCCACCCTCAGCCTGATCAGCAACTGGTCGCTGCACCTGATGTCGGCCCCGGACAAACAGCTTTCGCTGGCCCAGAAGGCGCAGTCGAATTGGGTCGATTGGATGAACTTCGTTGCCAAGGGCTGCCCCGCAGATCCCCAGGAGCGGCCGATTGCCCCGCTACAAAGCGATCGGCGTTTCAACGGCGAGGCTTGGCAACGCCCTCCGTTCTCCGCACTGTCGCAGGCCTTTCTGCTGGCCGAAGATTTCGCCGATCATGCGACAATGGATGTTCCGGGCCTCTCTCCGGCGCAAGAGGCTGCCATGGCCTTCCTGTCGCGCCAGATGATGGATGCATTTGCGCCTTCGAATTTCCTGCCGACCAATCCGGAGGCCCTGGATCAGACGGTCAAACAAAAAGGGGCAAATCTGCTCAAAGGGTTTTCTGCCTTTGTGAACGACACACAGGAGCAGGCCCTGGGCAAGAAAGGGGAAACCCCGCTTCACGTTGGGCAGGATGTTGCGGTGACCAAGGGAAAGGTCGTCTATCGCAACCACCTGATGGAGCTGATCCAGTACGAACCCCAGACCGAAAAGGTCCATGCTGAGCCGCTGTTGATCGTTCCGGCCTGGATCATGAAATACTACATCATGGATCTGAGCCCTGAAAACTCCTTGGTGCGCTATCTGGTTGAACAGGGCTTTACCGTGTTCATGATCTCCTGGCGCAATCCGGACGTTGCCGATGCGGAGCTTGGGATGGCGGATTATCTGGCGATGGGGCCACTGGCCGCCATTGACCATATCAAGGAGTCAACGGGATCGTCGCGGCTGCATGGGGCGGGGTATTGCCTGGGTGGAACCTTGTTGTCCATCGCCGCGGCCAAACTGGCCCGTGACGGTGACGACAGCCTGTGCAGCATGACCCTGATCGCCGCACAGACCGATTTCCAAGAAGCCGGTGAGCTGATGCTGTTCATCGATGAAAGCCAGGTCTCGGTTCTGGAGGATGTCATGCAGGCGCAGGGCTATCTGGAAGCCAGCCAGATGGCGAGCGCCTTCGCAATGCTGCGCGCGAATGACTTGCTGTGGTCCCGGATGATCCATGCCTATCTGATGGGCGAAGACCCGGCCCCGATGACGGATCTGATGTCATGGAACATGGACACGACCCGAATGCCCGCGCGGATGCATTCCGAATATCTGCGCAGCATGTTTCTGAACAACGACCTTGCTGCCGGACGTTACGCGGTGGATGGCCATCCGGTTTCCCTGCGCGACATTCGCATTCCGGTGTTCGGGGTGGGTACGGAAACGGATCACATTGCGCCGTGGAAGTCGGTGTTCAAGATCCACAACCTTGGGCATGCGGATGTCACTTTCATCCTGACCAATGGCGGGCACAATGCCGGTGTGATTTCCGAGCCGGGCCACGCCCGGCGTCACTACCGTCAGCACACGACTCTGGATCGCGACCGGACGTTGACGCCGGAGGATTGGCTGAACCAAGCGACACTGAACGAGGGCAGCTGGTGGCCCGCCTGGTCGGCTTGGCTTGCGGAACACTCCAGCGGGCTACAGCAGGCCGTGCCGCTTGATCCCGCGCTGCGGGATGCACCGGGCGCCTACGTTCGGATGACCTGAGCCAATACCGTAGATCACGCCGCCGGCTTTGGTCGCAGACGCAGTTCCGCGGCCCTGGCGTGGCCCTCCATGCCTTCCATGCGGCTGATGCGGGCGGTGCGATGGGCCAGTTCATGGGCCGCTGCGGCGGTGCTGCGTTGCCAGGTGACCGTCTTGGTGAACTTGTGCACCGACAGGCCGCCCGTGTAGCGCGCGGCGCCGCTGGTGGGCAGCACGTGGTTCGGGCCCGCGCTCTTGTCGCCGAAGGATACGGTGGTTTCCTCCCCCAGGAAGAGTGATCCATAGGCGGACAGCTGGTCCAGCCACCAATCCAGATCAGCCGCCTGAACCTGCAGATGTTCTGGCGCGTATCGGTCGCTCACCTGAACGGCCTCCTGCCGCGTGTCGCACAGAACAATCTCGGCCCGGTCGGCCCAGGCCTGGCGCGCGGCGGATTGGTTGGGCTCGGGCAGTTCCTCGATCAGCGCGTGAACTCGCGCCTGCACCCCCAGGGCCAAGGCTTGGCTTGTCGTGACCAGCCAGACCGGGCTGTCGGCCCCGTGTTCCGCCTGGCTGACCAGGTCCCAGGCAACGGTGTTCACATCTGCGGTGTGGTCCGCGATGACCAGCGAATCGGTCGGACCCGCGAACATGTCGATCCCCACTTTTCCGAACAGCATCCGCTTGGCTTCGGCCACATAGGAGTTGCCGGGCCCCACAAGGATGTCCGCAGGCGTTGCCCCGAACAGCCCCTGCGCCATCGCCGCGATTGCCTGCACGCCGCCCAGATTCAGGATCAGATCCGCCCCGCACTGATCCATGGCATAGACGATCGCGTCCGGGATCCCCGTGTCCGGCCGGGTGGGCGACACCGCAGTGATATGCGTCACACCCGCAACCTTGGCCGTCGTGATGGTCATCAAGGCGCTGGCGATATGGCTGTAGCGGCCACCCGGCACATAGCATCCCGCACTGGAAATCGGGATCTGCTTTTGCCCAGCGATCAGTCCGGGGATGATTTCAACCTCACAATCGCTCAGCGTGGCTTTCTGCGCTTCCGCGAAGCGGCGGATGTTGGAATGGGCGAACTGGATATCGTCCTTCAGCGCTTGTGGAACTCTGGCGCAGGCGGCGCGCCGGTCTGCGTCGCTCAGCACGATGTCACCGGTCCAGCCGTCCAGCTTGCGGGCATAGCGGCGCACGGCCTCTTCGCCGTCGCGCTCGATATTGGTCAACATCACCGAAACCAGATCCCGGATGTCGCTGTTTTCGGTTTCGGGCCTTGGGTCGGCCGTTTTCAGATAGGTGATAGCCATGGGAGCCGCTTTCCGTGGTCCAAAGGGTATAAAACAGGGGGGTCAACCGCGCATACGGTCGTGGCCGGGATCATAGGGGGAGGGAGCGATGACCTCTGCGTCGATCAGATCCCCACACAGGTCCAGCTGCATCCGTGACCCGGGTGCCGAAAGATCGGGTTGCACGAAGGCGTAGGCCAGGTTCAGACCTGTCCGATGCCCCCAGTCGCCCGAGGTGACGGTCCCCACAACGGTCCCGTCCTGCATCAGGGACGCGCCGCCATGTGCCGGGGCGTGGGTGGCGTCTATGCGGAGCGTCACAAGGCCCTTGCGCTTGCCTTCGGCCTGTCGACGTATCAGGGCGTCCTTGCCGATGAAATCGCCCTTGTCCAGCTTCACGAACCGGTCAAGTCCGGTTTCGAAGGGGTCGAATTCTGTCAGCAGGTCGGCTTTCCAGTGCAGGAACCCCTTTTCCATCCGCATGGATTCCACGGCGCGGGCGCCAAACAGCTGCAAACCATGTGGTTTCCCGGCGTCACGCAGGGCCAGGTAGGCGGCGTAGAGCGAGGCGTTCGGGACGTGGATTTCATAGGCCAGCTCACCTGAGAAGCTGACACCCATGACCGTGGCCGGGGCGAAGCCGATGAAACATTCGCGAACCGAAAGCCAGGGGAACACCTCGGCTGACCAATCCCCGCGGGCGGCCGCAGACAGCACCTGCCGGGCCTTGGGACCTGCCAGCACCAGAATGGTCTGGTCATTGGTCAACGAGCGGATCTGAACGTCTTCATCATCGCGCAGATGTTGGGTCAGCCAGTCCATGTCATGGTATTCGCTGGCCGCGGCCGACCCGTACCACACCCGGTCCGGACCACGGTCCGAGGCGGGCAGATTGGCAATCGTGGCCTCTGCCTTGATCATGCCGTGGTGGTTCAGCAGGTAGCCAAGGCCAACGCGTCCCGTGCGTTTGGTGACGGTGCCACAGAACATCCGATCCAGAAAGCTGTGGCGATCAGTTCCGGTGATCTCGAACCGGTTGAAGCCATTGACCTCGGCCAGGCCGACGTTTTCCTGCACGTTCTTCACGTCGCCTGCGACGATGTCGAAGGTTTCATCGAAATTGAAGCTGAGCGTGGGGTGAAAATCGGGCGCGGGCTTGAGGTATTCCATCCGTTCCCAGCCGTTCACAACGGTGAACTCTGCGCCCTCTGCCGCCAGCACCGGGGTCAGGGGGGTGGTCTTTGCGGGCCGCCCGGCGGGGCGGTGTTCATGGGGGAAATGGAAGCGGAATTCGTTCTGATAGTCCTCGATCGCCTTGAGCGAGGTCAGTTCGACATTTGTATGACCGGTGAAGCGGCGTGGGTCCAGGCACCAGGTGTCATAGCAGGCTTCGCCATGCACGATCTGCTGGGCCAGCAACCACCCGTGGCCGCCGCCTTCACCCAATCCCGCCCGCAGGCCGATGATGCAGAAGGCGTTGCGCTTGCCCGGAATTGGACCCACCAGCGGTGCGCCGTCGATGGTGTAGGTGATCGGGCCGTTCACCACCGAGCGGATCCCCACCTCCTGCAGGGCTGGCATCCGTTCGAACGCGCCCTCAAGCACATCCATCACCCGTTCCAGGTCATCCGGACAGAGCGCGTTCACGAAGTTCGGGTCGATCCCGTCCATGCCCCAGGTCTTGCAGTCCTGCTCATAGAAACCGACCAGCAGACCGCCCTTTTCCTGTCGGCTGTAGTAGTCGCTGATCGGGCAGCGCAGCAGCGGCATCCGGTGGCCTGCCTCGGCAATGCCGGGAATATCTTCGGTCAGGAAATACTGGTGTTCCATCGAGGCGACGGGGTGGTGCACGCCCATCATCGCGCCCACCTCATTCACCCGGTAGCCACAGGCATTCACCACGATGTCGCAGTCGATATCGCCGTGTTCGGTATGCACGGTCCAGGTGTCGTCCTTATGCTGGGTCAGCGCGGTGACGGGCGTGTTGCGATAGACCTCTGCCCCGGCCTTGCGCGCGTGATAGGCCAACGCCTGGCACAGCTGCGCCGGGTCGATGTCCCCGTCCAGCGGATCCCAGAGACCGCCCAGCAGGTTGGTGGTTGAAATCAGCGGGTGGCGGCGGGCGCATTCTTCGGCGTCGATCACCTCGAATTCGACCCCCATGCCGCGCGCCATCGACGCGAAGTGCCGATAGCCCTGCATCTGTGCTTCGGTGTTGGCCAGTCGAATGCCGCCATCCGCATGATGGTAGTTGATCGGATATTCGGGGTTTTCGGAAAGCGATTTGTACAGGTTGATCGAATGGGTCTTCAGGCCGACCATGGTCTGGTTCATGCCGAAGTTGGTCACCTGGGCGGCGGAATGCCAGGTGGTGCCGCTGGTCAGCTCATTGCGTTCCACCAATACCACATCCGACCATCCCTCCTGGGTCAGGTGGTACAGGGTCGAACAGCCGGCAATGCCACCGCCGATGACAACAACCTTGGTACGAGATTTCATGCAGAGCGCCTCCGAAACGATTTGCTACAGATACGGTTGCAGAAGCGGTCCGACGCAACCGACAAATTTGTTTTGGTAAAATTTCGAATTTGGAATTCTATTTTTTGAAATCATGGCTGATCTTGTTGCGCCGGATGTTGCCGAGGCCCTTGGATCACCCCGAACCTACGGCTTCAAAGGGTACGGTATGTCAGAAAAGCGCGGTAAACGGGGTGGACGCAAAGAGCGGCTTGCGCTGCGGGCAGCAAAGCCTGTGATTGATCCCTGTCCCCCCGGTCAGGTTGGGGGGGCTTACCGGCCGTTGACCGAACATGATCTGCAGCGCATCTATGCGACCGCGCTGGATCTGCTGGAACAGCTGGGCATCGGCGATGTGCCGGAACGGTTGATGCAGGACCTGCTTGCCATTGGCGCCATCGACAATGGTGCAGGGCGCGTTCTGTTCCCGCCTGCGCTGGTCGAAGAGGCGATTGATCAGGCCGCCAAGACCTTTACCCTGCATGGCCGCGACCCGGCCCGGTCGATTGAGGTGGGCGGCAACAAGGTCTATTTCGGGACGGGTGGGGCGGCGGTGCAGACGCTGGATCTGGACCGGGCGACTTACCGGCCCTCTACCCTGCAGGACCTGCATGATTTCACGCGGCTTCAGGACACGCTGGCCAATGTCAGCTGGTTCACCCGCTGTTGCGTCGCAACGGATGTCCCGGACAATTTCGATCTGGACGTAAACACGGTTTTCGCGCTGCTCAAGAACACCACGAAACCCACCGCAACCTCATTTACGCTGGCCGAACATGTCGCGCCCATTGTCGAAATGCTAGACATCGCTGCGGGCGGACCGGGGGAATTTGCTAAGCGCCCCTTCATGAAGGCGCATATCAGCCCGATGATCTCGCCCATGCGCTATGGTGAGGATGCGGTGGATGTCACCTATGAATGCATTCGCCACAACATCCCGATCTCCTGCATCACTGCCGCACAGGCCGGCGCGACGGCCCCCGCTACGCTTGCCGGGTTTCTGGCACAATCGCTGGCGGAAACCTTGGCGGCGCTTCTGATGGTGCATGCGATCCAGCCCGGCTTCCCGATGGTGTTTTCCAACTGGCCTCTGGTGATCGACCTGCGCACCGGGGCGTTTTCAGGCGGCAGCGGCGAAACAGCGGTGCTGAACGCGGCCTCTGCGCAACTGTCGAACTGGCTTGGCTTGCCGTCCGGGATTGCCGCCTCGATGAGCGATGCCAAGGCCATTGACGCGCAATACGGCATGGAGAAAGGCATCACCTCAATGGCGGCCGCTCTGGCGGGCGGGAACCTGATCTATGAAAGCTCGGGCATGACCGCGTCCCTATTGGGGGCCAGTTTCGAAGCTTTCGTGCTGGATGACGAAATGCACTCCAACACCTATCGCGCATTGCGCGGGATCGAAGTGACCGAAGAGAACCTGGGGTTCGAGGCGATCTGCAACGCGGTTCTGGGGGATGGGCATTTCCTGGGGGGGCAGCACACCTATGCCGCGATGGAACGCGACTATTTCTATCCCACTCTGGCCGACCGGGATGAGCCGCGAAGCTGGGCTGAAAACGGCGCCAAGGATGCGTGGGCACGGGCGCGGGACCGGGCGCGTGACATTCTTGAAACGCACACCCCGTCCTATCTGACACCAGAGCAGGAACAGGATATCCGGGCCCGTTTCGACATTCTGGTGTCCTGAGTCACTCGATCAGGTTGAAGCTGTCGGCCAGCCATGGGTTTTGTTGATGCTGGCCGGAAATTGCGTGCTCATGCACAAGATCGCGCAGCTTTTGGGTGATCAGTTCCAGCACGGATCTGGAGCAATCCGGCGTTGCCACAACCGCCAGGGTGCGCGCAAAGGCCTTGCCCGGAAAACGGTGCATCGCAAGTTTCGATTGAAACCGCCGGGCGCGGGAAAACAGCAACGGCGTGGTGATGGTCCAACCCGCGCCAGCGGCGACCATTGCCATCAGGGTCTGATTGTTTGAGCATTCAAAGTTTGACGGGGCCCGCAACCCCAGCCGCCGCATCTGCGCTTCGATCTGGCGTGCGATGATCAGATTGCTGGAATAGCGCAGGAACGGCAGCTTGGTGCGCCCTTCCACGATGTCGCTCAGTGATGGTTCACTCATCTTTGGCAGCACCACAACAAATGGATCCCGCAACAGCGGCCGGTCCTGCAAATCGCGCAGCCGATCATCCGGCGTTGTGGTGATGCCCAGATCCAGATGACGATTGCGCAGCATGTCGATGATCGCGTGACTGGTATCGGTGTGATACAGGAAATCGCATGATGGCATCTGCCGCGACAGGGAAACGGCAAGCTCGGGAATGATATCGCTGTCGAAATCCTCGATCGTGCCGATCCGGAGATAACTGGCCTCGGACAGGCTCCCGGCGGAGGCTTCGGCCTTGGCCTTGCGGATGGCATAAAGCGCGTCGTCGATATTGCGCAGAAACACCCGCCCCTTGGGGGTCAGGACCATGGGGCGGCGGGAATGGTTGAACAGCTCCACGCCCAGATGATCCTCCAGGTTTCGCAGATGGTGTGAAACCGTGCTGATGGTCAAACCGGTTTCTTCCGCTGCGATCTGCAACGATCCCTTCTGGGCGCAGATCTGGAAGATTTCCAGCCATTTGAGGCTCAGATCCTTGGGGGCGGCGGAACGGGGCATGGGATCTCCGGGGGCGGGCAAGCTTGGATATTACTCACATAGATCAACAGTAATTCTTCTACTTTTTCAAAATAAACCGACGTCTCAAGCGGAAATGACAGGCCGTCTGTTGTTTCGACCGTGACAGATGGGGCCGGGGGAAACGGTTTGAACTAGCAAATGGGACCGGGTACGGTCCGCGCAAGACGCACCGCACATCAAGATGGCGCCCGGATGTTGATCGGGGGGTCTTGGGATGTCCGTTTTCCGGGAACAGAACCTGAAGCGAGGAAAATCGTGCCCAGCAATTTCGAACCCAGCATTCGACAGCTCCGCGCGCTGGAGGCCGTCGCCAGGACCGGTAGTTTCACCGCCGCCGCCGAAGAGATGGGCGTTTCCCAGCCAACCGTGTCTAACCTTGTGGTGGCGTTGGAACGTCAGGCGGAATGCCGTTTCCTGCGGCGCGCGAACGGGCGGATCGAGACCACTGAGCTGTTTGAAACCCTGCGTCCGCAGATCCGGGCCCTGCTGGCGCTGAAAAGCGAAGTCGATCTTGAGATCAGCAATCGAAAGGATCTGAAGGCGGGCACCTTCTGGGTTGGCTATTCGACCTATCAGATTGCAATGCTGCCGATTGCCCGGTTCATCAAGACCTACCCGAAGATCACCCTGAATGCCCGCGCAATGGCGACCAATGATCTGTTGCCGCTGCTGAAGGCTGGTGAATTGGATGTCGCCTTTGTCACCGCCCGGGATCCTGTGGACGGCTTGTTCAGTCGCAAGGTGGCGTCATTCCGGGTGGGCATCGTCACCCGCAAGGCCAGTGAGCTTGGCCAGCGGTCGGCGTTGAGCTGGGATGAGGTGGCCGCGCTCAAGCTGATCCAGCGGGAGCCCAATGCAGGCACCCGAGACATTTTTGAGAGCGCAGCGCAGCGCGCGGGCATCGTACCGGATACGGTGCTTGGGCTTGGCTCCTGGGGGTCCATCACCTCACTGGTACGTGCCGGCGTGGGGGAAGGTGTGGGGTTCGAATCGGAGCTTCTGGCCTCTGATCATGATCTGGCCTTTGTTCCCATTGAGGAC